>JBKJSI010000062.1:0-3447 GCA_046595915.1 Pirellulaceae bacterium | reverse complement strand
GGTGTATGCACGAAGTTCAGGCGGCGCACATAGTCCCGAGAATGTCAGTCGGGAAGGCTTCGTTGAAAGCGCCTTTCGTGTGCGTATTGAGGTTATCACTCACCAGCGTCAAGTTTTGCAGGCGGCATATCGTGTGTCCAGCAACTCAGCCACTTCGATAGCCCAGTCTGCTTTGGTTCGGCGAGGGTGGGCGGTTGCCTGACGGAACATTGATCGTACTGCGAGGATCTTCCAGTTCGTCAAAATAACCAACCACTTCCTCCAGCGAGGTGCGAACCGTAGACATGAGAAAACTCCGTGCGCGAAGAGCGGCTCCACCGAGCAAACTATCAATCCAATCGCTGAAGCGCTAGTACCCTATCTTGCCAGGATGCCCCAGAGTGCGCGCTGGCCCTGGGAGAAAGAGCCCCCGATCTGGTCATTGACAGCGCCAAGGGCAAAAAGGGTCGGCGCTGAGCAACATTCGAATAGAAAGTAGTTAAGGCCTATTTCTTCGCAGCGCCAATCTTTGCCGCACGTTCGCGTTCTTCCTCTTCCTCCTCAGCGCCGGCGGTGATGGCCCAGTCGGGATAGGGCTCTTTGGAGCCCTTCATGGCTCGCCAGAGGATTCGATTCAGCACATCCTCCGGCGCCTTGTCAACTTCCCGGAAGTTGAGTTGCGAAGAAACGATCGCGTCTTGGCGGAGGATAGGATCTTTGATTTGAGCGGAGCCAGGATTGAGTTGGTCGAGTGGGATGCGATTGGGGAGCGCTGCATAAGGCGTTAGGTCGGGGGTTTCTTGAAAGCAATCGAACATCGGCGTGGCGCTTGCATCGAATTGGTTCATCGGCGGGATGCCGAGAATTTGTTCCATCGTGCGGAGGAGGCTGGTGGTGTTGTACTGCGTGCTGACGACGGCGCCGCGCTTGCAATAGGGGCTGATGGCGAACGCCGTCGTGCGGTAGCCGCTGACGTGGTCCCAGCCTGCCTGTGGGTCATCTTCAATGGCGAAGATTACCATTTCTTTCCAAAATTTGCTTTTGCTGAGGCCTTCGACAATGCGCCCGAAGGCGAGGTCGCCATCGGCGATGCAGGCGGCAGGCGTGGGACAGTTGGGGCTTGTGCCGGAGGTGTGATCGTTGGGTAAGCAGATGATGGTTAGCTGAGGAAATTCTCCTTTGGCTTCGAATTCCTTCAGTTCTTTTAAGAAGAAGTCGGCGCGGAATTGATCGGGGACGGACATCTCCCAACCCACTGTTCCGGTCGGTGAAAAAGGCTTTACGGTTTCGATTGCCGGCGCGCATTCGAAGATGACCTCATCGCTTTCGCCCTTCCAGGTTTTGTAGCACGCCATGAATGGCGGTTCGCCTTTTCTGGTTGGATCACGCCATCGGACTTTAGGCATCATGAATTCGCCATAGTTGCGAATCGTTTTGCCTTTTGCCAGGGCGGCGTCCCAGATGAAGCCCGCGGGTGAATAGGCGAGCGCATCGGCTTCATCTTCCCCCATGCCATCGGGGTAGCTGCGTGGAAAACCGGCAAAGCTCTTTTCGAGATACTCGGTGCTCATCGCCGTAGTGCTCCACTGATGGCCATCGGCGCTGAGAATGCCGGAGCAGTAAGTGTTGTCGAGCAGGACGAAGTCGTTCGCAAGTTTGTGCTGATTCGGCGTGATCTCTTCGCCGAAGATGCAGAGTTCGGGCTTACCTCTGCCTTTCTTGATATCGCCGAAGACTTGATCGTAGGTGCGATTCTCTTTGATGATGTAGATAACATGCTTGATGCGGCTCGGTTCGCCGATGCGCTCGGGGATGGCTCGCGGTGCAACATCTTTGCGAGGCGACAATGCTGCCTGAGCGATCGAGCCGCGACGCATGTTTTTCGCGACTCGCTCGGAGAGTTTTTCGAGATCAGCTTTTGGAGGGATCTTTAAGAGTGAAACGCTGCCGTGATAGTGATGCGTGTTGAAGCCCTCGGTCTTGCCGGTTTTCTTGGGCGCGATGGGTAGGCCTTTGATATTCGCGACGCAGAGAGAATCGCGTTTGGCGTCAAACAGTACCGCGCCGGGGAACCAGCCGACGGGGATGAGGCCTTCGAGTTTGGTGTCGCCTTTGTCTTCGGGATCGAAGTGCATTACGGCGATTGCATTTTGTGAACCGTTGGCGACGTAGAGTGTTTTCCCCTTTGCGTCGAAGGCTAGTGCGTTGGGTTGGGCGCCGAAGAGATCGGACGGTTTAGATTTGACCCAGACTGTTTCGACTACCGCTTCCTTGGCGACGTTGATGAGACTGAGGTTGTCGCTGCCGGCATTAGCGCAAACGACGAATTCCTTGTCGGGCGACACTGCGAGCGCACAGGCGTGCAGACCCGTGAGCAGTTCTTTTGTTTCCGCTTTGCCTTCGAGGTCGACGATGGAGACCGATCCTTCGCTGGCGATATTGCGCACAGGGTCGACGCGGACTTCTGTTCCGCGGCCAGCGGGGCCAGTGAGGTCGCCCTTGGTTGGTCGTCGACCGCCCCAGTTGGAGACATAGGCTTTGCCTTTTACAAGAACGACATCATAGGGAGCGACTCCGACATCGAAGGCCTTTAACACCTCGCCGGTTTTGGCGTTCAGTTCGACCAATTTATTCGACAAGTTACCGCAAACATACAGCTTTGAGCCGTCTTCGTTGACTGCTAAGCCGCTCGGGATGTCTTGTTTGCGACGCGGCGCATTGGCGGGCGACAGCGGGATCGTATGGGAGGCTCTGAGTTCACCCTTCTCATCGATCGCAAAGACTTTGATTGAACCATTTACATTGCTGAGGTAGACGGTCTTGCCGTCCGGGGAGAACACCAAGCCGGTATAGCTGACCAGTGCTTTTAGATCTGGCTTGAGGATATTGGTTGACGGCGGTGCGGGCGCGGTAACTGCTTCGGGCGGCATATCGATTTGGTGAATCACTTTGCCGGTTTCGGGATCGATTACGACAAGTTCGCTGGTCTTCCCTGATGCGAGGAGGATTTTGCCGTCTAGGGAGAGAGCGAGCGTCTGGGGGCGCATGCCGACGAGTTCTACTTGCTTGCCATAAGGCGTCAGGATTTGATTTACGGGAGTGACGATTTGGTCCTCGCGTGAGCGACCGACTAAATCGGTGGTTGATTCGATCGCTTGCCCTTGGGCGAACGCGCTCAAAGAAAAAAAAGTAATTGCCGAGTAAAGGATGTATCGAAACATGGCGCCTGCTCATGGTGAGTTCGAATGGTTGAGACTGGATTGTGCATCGTTGGAAGCGTCACTTCAACCGTGCGAAGGTTGGTCTAGAAGTCGACCTTCTCCTGGCGCGCAAAAAAACAGCGATGGTTTCCCATCGCTGTTTTTTTTGAACTTTTCAGTTTTCGTTAACGCTAATCGTTACTGATTGAGTTCAACGACGTTACCATCTTGACGATTTGCCAAGTTATGGAGCACGGCCCGCGCCATG
>JBKJSI010000017.1:0-10695 GCA_046595915.1 Pirellulaceae bacterium | reverse complement strand
AGTCAACGGAGCTTTCACCCGCCCAAGAATACGACCTGGTACGCGCAACTCAAGCGGTTAGGGCTCAAGTTCTTGCACACGAAGCCTCGTTCGCTTGCGACAGCTCAGCGGAAGAATTCTCATGGGAAAGCCGGATGCGGCAAACCCGCTCGTCCGGTTTGAAGAGGGGGACGGCCAACCTGATCGCAGGAGCCGTCCCTACTCCACCGTCTCTGCGTTGAAAAAATCCTAAAAAAGTGACCCAAATGGCGCCACTAGACCCGTAAGATCAAAGACAGAGAGACACTCTGCGCATTGATCAAAGGAGTTAATACAAATGTCGTTCAAACAACTATCCAAACCTGGCCACCTTGGCCATCATCTGGCCATGTTGCCCCAGGGAGAGGGTATCTTAGCCATCTTGGCCACCTTGCAAAAAACAAGCCCTTTCTACCAATCCCGCCGCCACCAACCGACCCCATCAAACTTGCGCGCTAACTTGCGATATCTTGCGCTGCCACCGTGCGCGCGCAAGACTACAAGACTACAAGATTGAGAAAACAAGCCCTTTTTCAATCAGCATCACACAAACCCATACAGCTCGCCATACTTCACCCGCAAATGCTCCATCAGCGGCTCATGCGTCGGCTTGGCCCCGCACGCCTCCTCAATCAGCATCGCCGCCGGGCGCGTCTGCCCCTGCTGATGAACATGCTTCCGCAGCCATTCGAGTAGCGGCGCAAACTCCCCGCGAGCAAACATTGCGTCGAGTCCGCCCAGCGCCTTATCCGCCGCCGCATAGAGGCACGAGGCATAAATATTTCCCAGCGAGTAGGTCGGAAAATAACCCACCAGCCCCGCGCTCCAGTGAACATCTTGAAGCACACCCTCCGCATCGCTCGTCGGCGAAATGCCCAGATATTTCTGATACCGCTCATTCCAGGCCGTCGGCAAATCGGTCACCTTCAGCCGCCCGTCGAGTAATTCCTGCTCGAGCTCCGTGCGAATGATGATGTGCAGGTTGTACGTGACCTCATCCGCCTCGACGCGAATCAGCGAGGGCTTCGCCTCATTCACCGCGAAGTAAAAATCATCCGCCGAGACGCCCGCGAGCGAGTCGGGGAAAACGGCTTTGGTCAGCGGCAAACACCAAGTCCAAAACGCCCGGCTCCGCCCGACCAAATTTTCCCACAGCCGCGACTGCGATTCATGCACGCCCAGCGAACACGCACTCCCCGGCGGCAACCCATACCACGCCCCGCGCAATCCCTGCTCATACATCCCATGCCCCGCCTCATGGAGGATGCCGAAAAAGCTCATCTGCACGAACTGCTCGTCATACCGCGTCGTAATCCGGCAATCGCCCGGCCCGATCGTCGTGCAGAAGGGATGCGCCGTGGTATCAAGCCGCCCGGCCGCCAGCGAAAACCCGAGTTGGCTCGCGATATGTTTCCCGAGCTGCGCCTGCAAGTCCGCAGGATACCGCCGCTTCAAAATCTCCACCGGCGCCCGTTTCGAAGACTGAGTCACCGCCTGCACCAGCGGCCGCAACGCATCCCGCAGCCCCGCCAAAAGCCGATTTGCCTCCGGCGTCGTCATCTCCGGCTCGAACTTGTCGAGCAGCGCATCGTACGGGTGATGCACATACCCAATCGCCTGCGCGACTTCGCGCTTGAGCCGAAAAATCGTCTCCAGATGCGGCGCGAAGCTCTTAAAATCATTCGCCTTGCGACTCGCAACCCACGCCTGCTGCGCCAAACTCTCCACCCGCGCAAGCTCCGACACCAGCGCCGAGGGAATCTTCCGCTCCCGATCATACTCACGCTTGAGAACCCGAATCGTCGCCCCCTCATCCGAATAAGCCGCCTTCGCAAGCTCACTAGCCGCCAGCGACTCGATCAACTCGCCATAAGCCGCACTAGTCGTCCGCTCATGAATCAGCGTCGAAAAATAGGCCAACTGATCCGCCCGAAACGCATTCCCCGCCGGCGGCATCCCGGTCTGCTGATCCCACTCAAGCAGCGAAGAGGCGGAAGCGAGATAAGAGGTCTCCGCGACGTGGTCGCGGAGCTTCACAAAAAGGTCAGCGTCGTTAGGCATGGAGGCGATCAAACCCAAATCGTGCCGCGAAATGAAATCCGAGCGGCGCCGATTATACGCGAATTGCGATCTCGTTGGCCTCCCGCCGCGCAAGGCTCCAATGCACCGCAAACAGCACCACATCGATCCCGCAAACGATCCCGATGAAAATCAGACTCTGGACGGCGCCATGCCGCGTGTAAAGAACCGCCTGACGATGCTGCTCCGCCTTTGCCGCGGCGATCTGTTCGGGGGTCCGCGCATCCTTCGGGTCGGGCGCGACCTGGTACGATTCATAAAGCGCCGTGGCGTCCTGCAGCGCAAACTCCGGCGCCGCGATTTCGATCACATCATACGCACCAATCCCCAGCGCGACGACAAAACACATCAGCGCGCAAAAGCAGACAAGGAGCGCATAGACCTGGATCAGCGAACGCATGAGGCGCCTCCACATTCACTCCGAGTGCATTTCGGAGTCGAGGCGATGACCGCAGGCTCCTGCGGTCATTAACAGAGCTACTTATAGCCCAGCCGCGATTCGACGTCTCGCGATTGATCGCTTAAACCTGTACCTATACCGGTGGAGGGATGATACCGATCGTAGATGTTCTGTTCCTCGCGGGTCAGCTTCACCTTGGGCATCTCTTTTTTCTTCTCGCCCGAGGCAGTTTCGGTTGTTGACTCCTCCGCCTTGGCCGCGGCGGACTTGGTTTGCCATGGATTCGCCCAAGTGCAGGCGCTAATTGGCAACAGCACGCCCACGACGATCAAAAATTCCACATAGGGCGTTGATTTACCGCGCGATTTCATGGACGGATGCCTTGTCCGGAAACTTGGGAGTCTGAAAAATCTTGGCGAGCGAACTTTCCCAGAATTGGCGATTCACGTCGACCGCAGTTTGCCCGGCGACGGCTCCGTGATAGCATCGCTGTCGCCCGCTGTTGCCTGTTCCGCCATGGAAATCCCCATGCTCGATGCACTTGTGATCGCCCCCCACCCCGACGACGCCGAACTTGGCGCGGCTGGCGCCATTCTCCGCATGCAGGCCGACGGCAAAAAAGTCGGCATCCTTGATCTCACCAGCGGCGAGCCGACGCCGCACGGCAGCCTCGAAATCCGCGCCAGAGAAACCGCCGCCGCAACCAAGGTGCTCAACCTCGGATGGCGCGAAAATTTGGGCCTGCCCAATCGCTCGCTCGAAGCCACGCTCGATGCACGTCATGCCCTGGCTGGCGTTATTCGCAAAACGCGCCCGCGATGGCTATTTGCCCCCTATTGGGAGGACGCTCATCCCGATCATGTCGCGGCGACGCAGCTTATTGAGGCTGCTCGGTTCTGGTCAAAGCTCACCAAGAGCGACATCCCGGGCGAACCGTGGCACCCCGAACGTATCTACTATTACTACTGCGTGCATTTGAAAATGGCGCCGCAGCCCGCATTCGTGCTCGATATTTCCGAGCATTGGGAAACGAAGCTGGCCTCGATCGCCTGTTACCAGAGTCAATTTGTCACCGGCCGCAACAACACCCCCTCCCTCCTCGAAAAACTCCGCGACGAAGCCTCTTATTGGGGCAAGGCGATCGGCACAAAATATGGGGAACCGTACGCCAGTCGTGAGCCGCTGGGAATGAAATCGCTTGAGTCGCTGATTTAGCGGCGAATTCGGCGACAATTTGGCGCACGAAATGACGCCATACTTCGTAGTAGAATGGGACCGTGCTCCCGAGGTGGGAGTCCGAAAGGGTTGGAGATATGGACGAACCAGACGAACCACTTGAAGCCATCCGTCGAGGCGATGCCGCTGGTTGGCCCGCCTATGTCGATCAATTGCGACCGGCGCTGCTCGCGCATCTCGATCGCCAAATGAGCGAAGCACTCAAGCGCAAGGTCGAAGCCGAAGACATTTTGCAGGAAGTCGCACTCGAAGCTTGCACAGCGGGTCCAGAGCAAAATTGGGAAGGCCGCGAGCCTCGCGCCTGGCTGTTTCAGCTTTGCGAACGGCGAATGATCGACGCCCACCGGCGACTTTTCGCCCAGAAGCGCGGCGCGGAGAAAATGGTCGCCTTCGATGGCGGGCCGACTAGCAAGCCGGGTTTCAGGCACATGCTCGCCGCGTCGATCACGACGCCAAGCGCGGCCTTCAGTCGAAATGAACAGGCGGCTCAAATACAATCGGCCTTCGGCGCCTTAACCGAAGAGCAGCGTCAAGCGGTGCGGTTGCGTTACATGGAAAATCTCCCCTCCAAGCAGATCGCCGAGAAGATGGGTAAGACCGATGGCGCCGTCCGCGTGATGCTCGCCCGCGCGGTGAAGGCGCTTCAGGCCGTGATGACCGATAGTGGCTACTAAAAACGGATGGGAAGTGGATTTCGGATGTCGTCCAAAGGAACCAGTAAATCGACTCCAGAGAATTTGAATCAAGAGCGCGAGCGCCTGCGCGCGGCTGAAACAGAAATTCCGCAAACACTCTCCCTTGAACTCAGTTCCGAAGCGTGGGACGCCCTCGAAGTTTGCCTGGAAAAGTTCAACGAAGCCTGGAAAAAAACAAGCGAACCCCCGCCCAGCATTAGCGCATTCTTGCCCAAACGGACCGGGCTGCGACAGTTGGCGATCGTCGAACTCGTTAAGCTCGATATGGAGCATCGCAATACGACGAAGGCGGCGCGGACGACGCTCGAAGAATATGCCGCTGAATTTCCCGAACTTGGCGGCGTCGATCGCATGCCGGTCGAACTCATCTTTGAAGAATTCCTGGTGCGCCGCCAATCGCAGCCCGATCTGATGTTCGACGAGTACTACCAGCGATTCCCTAAAAGAGTAGCCGAACTGAAGGCGCTCGCCGCTGTCCACGAAGCGCCGGCCAGTCAGGTTCGAAAAACGACATCGATCACCTCACTTCGCCGCCCCGACGCCCTTCAAGTTGGCGAACGCATTGACGACTTCGATCTTATCGCTCTTTTGGGTCAAGGCAGTTTCGCGAAGGTCTTTCTGGCACGGCAAATTTCTCTACAAAGACTCGTCGCGTTAAAAATCTCGGCCGCCCGCGGCTTTGAGTCGCAAACCCTCGCCCAACTCGACCACCCCAACATCGTCCGCGTCCACGACCAGCGCCGCCTGCCCGAGCGCAACATGCAATTGCTCTACATGCAATACATGCCGGGCGGGACGCTCTCGGATGTGGTGCAGCGAGTGAAACGCACGCCAATCGGAGCGCGCAATAGCCAAATGCTCCTCGAAGTAGTAAAGGGGCGTCTCGACGAGCAGGGCGAAGGCGTATCCGACATCTCATTGCCGAGCGCCATCCGCAGCGCTACCTGGTGGAGAACCGTGACTTGGCTTGGAATGAACCTCGCCGCGGCACTCGACCATGCACATTCCCGCGGCGTGCTCCATCGTGATCTCAAGCCGGCGAATGTGCTGCTAGGGAGAGACGGCAACCCGCGTCTGGCGGACTTTAATGTGAGCGCGTCGACCGTCGTCGCCAGCCACGTCTCCGCCGCTTACTTTGGCGGCAGCCTCGCCTACATGTCGCCGGAGCAGTTAGAAGCCTTCAGCGCTCCAGCAGAACAACGCGAAGCGATGATGGATGGCCGAAGCGATGTCTTTTCGCTGGGCATCTTGCTTTGGGAGGTGCTCACGGGTTCACGGCCCTTTCGCGATGAACAAATTTCCGATTTGGATGTCGATACCCTGGTCGCCCTAGCCAACCGTCGACGAACTGGTCCCTCGCCAGAAGAGTGGAAGGCACTAGCCGCCGAAGCGCCATCAGGACTCATTGACTTTTTCCGCAAATGCCTGGCGCCAATGCCCGGCGATCGCTACGAATCAGCCGCCGCTGCTCGCAGGGCGCTCACGCTTTGCAGCAATGATTCAAGCCGAAACCTATTTCAGCCAGGAGCAAATAGTCTGACGAGTTGGTGCCGCAGCCACCCGCTTATCTCGCTCATCGTCGCCGGCCTAGTGCCCAACATCATCGGCAGCCTGCTCAATATTTTCTTCAATTACAATGTCATCATCGACCATCTGACACGGCAAGCACGATCAACACTTGGACTCTCATTCGACGATGCAAAGAAACTAGTCTGGGGAGCGTTTGATGCCTCCATGATCTATGTCAACTCTGTGGCATATGGAGTGGGCATTGTCGGCTGCATCGCATTTGCATTTCCCATTGCCTACGCTGCCGCAAAAGCGAATCGTGGTATTTCACCCGCTTCTCCCACCATTCGCTATCGATCGGTTTGGCTCCCCGATGTGCTTGCATTAGTGATTGCGGCCCTTTGGCTGTTATCTGGCCCTGCATTTCCCATCATCTTGCGGCAGCGCGGAGTTGTTCTTGGCGGAAATGACTTTATCCATTTTGTATTTTCACAAGCAATCTGCGGAATCCTTGCGTCATCACTCGCCTTCATGCTTTCAACACTATTAGTGTTGCGAGCCGTCATCCCCTCATTGCTCGATCCTAAGCAAGACGACCCCAAACTTGACGAGAGCCTCAACAGGCTTTCGAAACGCACCACGATAGTTGGGCTCCTGTCCTACTGCGTTGTTTTGCTCTCGGCCATTCTGTGGGCATACGCAGAAAGTGACGCGAAGGTTACCTTCGTACTCTTTATGATCGGAGGGTTCATCATCGCCGTTGGCACGCAGTTTCTACTCAAGCCGCGAATGATCGATCACGATATCGCCGCCCTTCAGGCGATGACCATGATCGAAGACCACATGGGCGGCGACACTCAATCGGCAATACCAACAACGCGACGCAGTTCTCGTTAGCACGAGAAGTCACATACTCTCAATGCAGCCGACGTCGCTGCGTCTTTAATTGCCCCACCTTACTTCACTCTTCCCTTTCACCATTTCAAAGCAAACAACCGCACCATCCCCCTCGCGCCTCCAGGTGCCGCCAACTACGTCCTTCGCTAACTTGACCTCACGCAACGCTATCACGCGCCCTCCGCTAATGATCGAAGGCTCCCCCACGGGCGCAGCATCGATCTTGATCGTGAAGTCAGAACAAGCAAACGGCGCCGTCAGCTTCAGTCCCCGCTCCGTCTTCTCGATTTTCGTGAGTTCTTGCGCGGCCCAATAGCGGCTGATCTCACTGAGTTTCATCCAGCGAACCATCTCGAACCGCGACTCAAGTCGCTTCACCACCTCCTGAAACACCTTGAATCCCCGTTCTTCACCGTTGTAGTAAATCCCAGTCCAGTGACAGACCAGCACCGCCGGTTCGCCGCGTTCGATCACTTCCACAAGTCGCCCTGAATTCAGGTCGGGCGTGATAAATCGATCAGGGAATAACTCATCGCTATTGTCCCAGCCGCCGGTCCAGTCTCCGGTGCAGCCGATGATCGAGACGACGCATTTCGGATCGCCGGAATCAAGCCCACTAGCATTCTCAACGCGCGGTACAACGCTTTCCGTTCCTTCGTGATACAAATGCCGAAAGTAATGCGGGATCTCCGTTTTGAAAACATCACGGCAGGAAGCGAACGTCGCTTGCGATAGCTCATTCAAAACCCGATTGCCAAATCCGCCTGGGGTGGTGACGCCTTCACAAGGAAGATCAATGTTCTTGAGTATCTTCAGCGCGTAAGACAAGTACTCGGTCAGTTCATCGACCGATTTGCCATCGGTCCAGCGCCAGTTTTCCATGTAGCGATCGGAGGCATCGGCGTAGGGATGGCCCGTCTTAAGATCGATCACGCGGGTGTGCGTGACCATCTCAGGGTGGATATCCCAATTCGGCGTCATCACCTTGCGAACGAGGTCGATGCTGGCTGTAAGCTCTTTAGCGCTCCATCCGGGCAAGACACGATCAAGTCTGCCGACGCAGGCCGGATAAGGCACGATGCTGTATTTGCCTTTGATGCCTTTTTCGGTGCACCAATTCCCAAATTTCCTTACGAACGCATCAGGGATCTCCGCCGGCCAGCTCTTCCAGTCCCGCTGATAAACCTTGGCCTGGGGAAAAGTCTCGGCAAACTGCGGCATCGCGAAACGATTGAGATTCACGAGGCAAGTGGAGTCATCGATGATAAAGCTCAGTGGCACGCGCTCACGCGGATTGAGCACGGTCACACCAGCAGCGCGCTCAGGTCGCTCGCCGCGATCTTGGGAGTTCGCGATGCCACAGTAACTGGCCGCCATGGCTGCGGCAGAGCTCTGAAGGAACCGACGCCGAGACCAAGCGTGATCGAATAATTGGTTCATTCCTTACAATCCTCTTCAGCTTCAGGTGCATAAGCCGCCAACAATTGATCCGTAATTCGCGGCAATTACTCTGGGAAGGACAACTTGACGCCTACTCCTAGAAGCCGCACCATGTCGAAACGTAAGCCCGGTTCTGAACACAAGTCTAAACGATCTCGCACCGCGCGCCGCCTGTTCGTCGAATCTCTTGAGTCACGGCAACTGATGGCCACGATCGCCAGCTTTGATCATACGCCAACTCCTTATATTCAAACCGGGCCGACGAATCTGCAGTTCCGTTCCTTCCGTGAAGGCGGCCCCACCGGCATGTACATGAAGCTCGCCGAAGCAGGCCAAAATGGCGCTTCCGCGCTCTCCTTCGACCGTTCTGATGCCGGCGCACGCGACTACATGCTTGCCGAGTTCAGCTTCAAAGTCACCACGCAAACCGCCAAGATCGACGCCTTCGATTTTGCCTTCCTCAATACCAACAACTACGGCGCCTACGCCACCCGCAGCGGGCCCGATACTGGCATCGGCTACGCCAATTCGCTTAGCATCCGTTTCGAATCGAACCGCACAACGGATGTGGGCATGGATCGCTATAGCGATAGTCATTTGCTGGTGATCCATAACGGGCAACTTGTAAAAGATATCGACGTCAACGCCGTGATCGATCTGGCTGGCCACGAATGGCACCGGGCGCGAATCTTCGTCGACTCCCGCAACAGCCAAGTGACGGTCGAATTAGTTCCGGTTGGCAGAGATCCAATCAAAGTTGCCGACAAGCTCTTTGTTCCCGGGTTAACGAACTACGAAGCCCGCGCGCATCTGGCGAACCGCGGCGGCTATAACGAGCAAGACGTCGATATCGACAACATCGCCGCGCACTTTTTGTGGCAAAGCCAAAGTGCATATACCTTCGATAACTGGCTCCCCACCATCAACGAGAATGAAGGCCCTGCCAAGATCAAAGTTCATCGATTCGGCGATCTTTCAACGGACGCAACACTCAACTAGAAGACTGAGAACGGCAACGCCGCAGCCGGGAGCGACTTTACTGCCTTTCAAGGCGCCATTAACTGGGCGGCCTGGCAAGAAACAGCCGAGATCACCGCGCCATTATTAGACGATTTCGCCTACGAAGCGAATGAATACTTCTGGATGCGACTCCTCCCTACCAGCGCTGCCACTTCGACCGCCGACCCCATCTCCGCCTTGGTTCGCATCTACGACGATGAAGCAAGCCGCGATCGGGGCCAATTTTCGCCGACCTTAGGTCTACCCGATGTAGCGGTGCATACCACCATGCTCCCTACGGGCAAAGTCCTGTTTTGGAGCCGCCAGCATGAACATCCACCTAAGCTCTATGACCCCGTTACCAAACAGGTCTCCGATATCGCCGTGCCGGATGATCATCACGGAACCGGCGAGCATTTCAACATCTTTTGCAGCGGGCATACGCTCCTGCCCGATGGCCGCCTTTTCGTCGCCGGCGGCCATGAGGGCACATTTGTCGGCCTCAAGTCCGCTCTGATCTACGACCCCATTACCAATCACTGGCTTCGGCTGCCCGACATGGCGGAACGGCGGTGGTACCCGACCGTAGTCCCGCTTCCCAATGGTGATGTCCTAGTGCTGCATGGCACTATTGATAGCCAAACTAACTTCAACGAGCAGCCCGAGGTATGGCAGGCGGCAACTAATACCTGGCGAAAGATCAACATTTCACAGGATCAAATCGACAATCACGAGGCCCACAAGTCCGACTTCTATCCCAAAGCCTTCGTCCAGGCCGACGGGCGCATCTTCTACTTCGGCAAATATGGCCAGACTTGGTTCCTCGATGCCCGCGCCGGCGTCACCAATCCATGGCAACGCGGTCCGCAGCGTGTCACCAACGCCGATCCGAGCGATTACGGTACCGTTGTCGAATATGGCCCGGGCAAATTCCTGGTCGCAGGGGGCGGTGCGCCCGCGTCGAGCGATGCCGAAGTGATCGATCTCAACGTGGCCAATCCGCAGTTCCGTCGTGTGCAATCGATGACCTATCCGCGTCGACAGCACAACGCCACGATCCTCTCCGATGGCAAAATCCTGATCTCCGGCGGCCACGACGGCATCGAATATGGCGCCCCCGTCAATTCGCAAAAAGTCGCCGAAATCTGGGATCCAGCCACCGAGAGATTCAAATTCATGAACGCGGCGGCGGTCGATCGCTTTTACCATTCGTCCTCCACGCTCCTGCCAGATGGAAGCGTGTTTATCGGCGGCGGCGGCGAGCCGGCGACGGTTCCCAATGGAATGGATCAACGCAGCGCGCAAATTTTCCAGCAGCCGACGCTCTTCTATTCCAACCGGCCAGAAATCACCTATGCGCCTGATAAAGCAGGACTCGGCCAACGCATTTACGTGAAGGGGAACCGAGTCTGGGAGGTAAAC
>JBKJSI010000833.1:0-4892 GCA_046595915.1 Pirellulaceae bacterium | reverse complement strand
CTCACCTAATAGCGATCCTTGGCAATGGTTGTATGTCCGTAGCATTTCAATTCGATATCCCGCGAATTCCTTTCTACTTCGCCAGCCTGTTTGCAATCATTGGAGTATTTGCACTGGGCTTCGTTCGGATCGAAGACAAAGCATGGAGAGTGGCAATCGTCACTCAAGCACTGGGGTCGATTTACTTCGCCTTTCCATTGACAGCACTGGTTAGCGCCATTGCCATCGTCTATTCCGTGAACCGAGATCAGCGCGCCAAAGTGAAACGACATTGGACGCATCACCTTGGAATTTTTGTCTGGCTCTTTTCTCAAGGGTTTCCGATCCTCTGGTGAACAGCAATGACGTCAATGCCAGCGAATCTTCAATACCTGCACTGAGTGCATCCCGTAATCTCACAAACTGTCATCCACCCGATACGCGACAGAACGCAATCGTTCTCGCCATCCTTGGTTGCTAGCGTCGATTATCCGGCAAAAACGAAGCGAAGTTAAATTGTAAGGGCACGGATTCCAAGTGGCGCCGGACCTGCATTAGATACGCTTCAGGAATCAACGCAGGATCAAGGAGGTTTGCCATGGTTGCCAGCGAAAAACTTACCAGCGAGAAAATGCAGCTAACTCAAGAGTCGACCCATCGCCAAGCATTCCACCCCATCCTCGCAACGCTCTTCTTCGCCGCGATCACTGCCCCGATGGTCTTAGGCTGGGGCGGTTATGAATCTTCAAGCCAAGCAAGCATGGACCTCACTCGTAGCGAAGGATCCGGCGCCCCAGTCGTGATAGCGAAATGTGATTTGCCAGAGCACAATCAGGCGGGCCATCGTTGCCGGTGCCGCCGAAGTTAACGCCTTGGTTAAGTTCCGGTGAAGATCCGAATCACGTGGTGACCTTCTTCTGGCGTGGTAGCAAGCGAGTGATTACAAAGGGCATTTGCCTCGAAGCCATTCCATTGACTTGCCCGCCAGCGTGCTATTTGGGAGATTGAATGTTCAATCAGCGCGGTCGCCGAGAGAAGATAAATGGCAAATCCAAGGGTCAGCCCCCAGAGCCCCATCCGATTTCAATTCAGCCTCCGCGTGGTGCTGCTCTTGATGGCGCTCGTGGCCATTACTTGTTGGTGGTTCCTGGCGCCAAAAAGTAATCCCCAGGTGACGCTCGGCATGACTGAGCAAGCAGTCATGGAGAGATTGGGCTCTCCCTGGGATGTAAGAACGGAAGGGCAAGCGGTCTGGTGGTCCTACCCGGCGAATACGTCAGCGGACTATGAATCCGGGGAACTATTAATCCGCTTCGGCAACTTAGACAAAAAGGTGATCCAGATTAGCCGATTGAAACAGTCGCATTCAGAAAACCACAAGTGAGTCGCTCAGCGATCAGCTCATGTTTGGCGACATTCGCCGCCACGAACGTGCGACGAAGGCGAGCCGAACTTCAGGCGCCAACTAGTGCTTATAAACCTTGTGCTGCGGCCGCCCAGAAAGAATCTGCTCCTTGCCCCAATTAGTCACTGCTTTAAAGGCATCGCTCTGGATAAAGTCCTTAAACGCTTGCTCATCGTTCCACTCGCTCGTGATCAGATACGACGCGTCGTCGCTAACATCCTTCCACAACGTCGAACTGGTATGGCCCGCGGCCGCCTTGAGTGCATCGATAACGCCCTGAAACTTCGCTTCAAATTCTCCCTGTTTGCCCGGAAGAACGTGGTAATTCATGCCAACAGTGATCATAGAGTCCTCTTCAGCGCCGTAGCCGGCGCAACACGGAAGTCTTGAGCGATGGAAGCCACTTCGCTTGAATGCAGCACTCCAAGTTAACCAGCCTTATTCAGGGTTGGGTAGGGGCCGCTGATCGTCGGGTTACTCGTTCCCAGGCCTCGCCCTCGTTGTACTGCAAAGTTAGTTTTCACAAGCGCTACCTTCAGGCCCGCCTCACCCTCTGCAATCACAACTGCCCTTCCTCATCGGACAGGTGGCGGAAGACGCACCGCAACGCAGAAGCCCCCGAACGAAACACCTACTAGTCAGGCGATCCAGTCAAACACTTTTACATAAAAACATTGCCCTGAATCGGAACGCCATTTGCCTTTGAAGTCCACTGAGCGGCTTCACCTCTCCCAGCCAAAAGCTCATTTCAAAGCCCCAATCCGGGCCCGCACGTCCTCGGCTGGATCGTCTCTGAATGCGATTTTCCCAAGAAATTCTCCTCATCGGCTCCAGGGCGCGAAAAGTCTGCACCCTCGCCTCGAGGCGACAAATCGTCGCGCTCGGCACGGCAACCTGCATCATGGCGATCACCGGCGCGAGCACAACCGGAGTCGCCCTCCTGCTCGGCTCCCTCGTCGACCGAGTGAAATTAGGACTAAGCGATCAATGGCGCCGATCGCAAATACTCACCGCCGCCAGCTGGGTGCTCGGGACGATTGCCCTCCTGTACCTGATGCGCGAACTCCTCAACGTCCTACGCCGAATTCTCGTGGACCGAGTGCTCGCGGGCCTAAGTCGCGATTTGCTCTGCAAGCTGGTCGACCACGTCCTCCATCTCGATCTGCAAATACTTGGTCAAGAAAAAGTAGGCTCGCTACATGGCAAAGTGATGCGCAGTGTCGAAGGCGTCATTCGCTTCGTACGCATTCTCTTTCTAGACTGCCTGCCCGCCGCCTTCACAGGCGCATTCGCGCTCGCCGCCGCCGTAAGCAAAAGTCCTATCCTCGGCCTCACCATGATCGGCGTGATCCCAATTTCCCTCTGGCTCACGTTGCGTCAACTCAATTCCCAGCGTGAAGTGCGACTCAAACTGATGCGCGATTGCGAAGAGATCGACGGCGCCGTCGTGGAACAGCTCAACGGCGCGGAATTTCTTCGGGTAGCGAATACCTACAAACTCGAATCAGAGCGACTCGCCAAAGTCACCGCGCGAAAACGATCGCGCGAAACGCATCATCACTTTGTCATGTCCTGGTATGGCTGCGGCAAAGCGCTCAACGAAGGCGCATTTCATATCTTTGTGCTGTCGCTAGCAACCTGGTTCGCCGTCAATGGCCAAATCAGCTTCGGCGACATCCTGGTCTTCTCCGTCCTCTTCCTCAATGTCATGGCGCCCCTCAATGAGATTCACCGCATCCTCGACGAAGGCCACGAATCGAGTCTCTGCGTCGCCGATTATCTGGAGATGATGGCCACGCCAAAGGATCGCTCCTTCGAGACGAAATCAAAAAGTTTAGCGAAGCCCAAAGTAAAGCTCGTCCCCCGTGCCCCCGCCATCGAAGTCAAAAATCTCGTGATGGAGTATCAAACCAGCGATGGAACCCTCTCTAGGGCGCTTGACGGCGTCTCCCTCTCCATCGCGCGTGGCGAAACGATCGGAATCTCAGGGAGTCGGGCTGTGGCAAATCGACGCTCATTAAAGTCTTACTGCGCTTGTTGCATCCCACCAGCGGCGAAGTCCGCGTCGGTGGAATTCCATTGCACAACATCAGCCGAGAGGAGTAGCTCGCCTGATCGGCTACGTCGGACAAATGCCCTTCGCTATCTCTGGAACGCTCCAAGAAAATATCGCCTATGGCGCCCCTACGTTTCAGCCGCACGACGTGGTGCGCGCCTCCGAATTAGCGCAACTCCATGAAGACGTGCTTCAAATGCCACAATGCTATGAAGCCCAAGTCGGCGAGCGCGGTCAAAATCTCTCCGGCGGCCAACGGCAGCGAATGGCGATCGCCCGGCTCCTACTGCACAACGCCCCCATCTTAATCCTTGATGAAGCCACCAGCGCCCTCGACAACATCAGCGAGCGCTACGTCCAGCAAGCACTCAGCGCGAATAACACCGACCGCACCACAATCCTCATCGCGCACCGCCTATCAACGCTCCGCGATTGCAACCAAATCCTCGTCTTCGACGCCGGCCGCATCGTCGAAGCAGGAGACTACGACACCCTGGTAAACGCCGGCGGCCTATTTACGAGACTCGTTCGCTCGGCGGAGGAACGATCACCGGAGATGGCGGGGGTGTAGGAACGCTGGTCGTCGAGTCCTTGGCGAGGGTTGGTGTGCCAGGAATGGGTGGCGGGGGCGCACCGCGATAGCGGAAGCCCCCGAATCACGGCCTCACTCGCAACCGATACGAACTCCCCATTCCAATGGAATCTGATCCACTCGCAAATTGTTTAACTGCCGTCCAGCATACCACCCCGCAGAAGACCACTTCCAATCCATCGCATGATCCACCAACCCTTTCCGCACCGGATTCAAATGGATGTAGTCCATCATCTTCCCAAGCGTTGCCGGCTCAATGACATTGCGATCGAATCCGCCACCACGTTGCCAGAAGTGATATTCGGTCCGGTTTCCCCGCCGCTGTGTCAACCTCGGGAGCCACTCAGGAGCTTGCTGACGTAGAAACGCCAGCGCTTTACGAGATACAGGGGCCTTGATCACTTGCAGCACTTTCGCAACGTCGTCTCTTTGCTCCGCAAAGTGAAAAACCAAGTGAACATGATTCGGCATAAAGACATAAGCCCAAGTGCGAAGCCCAGTTCCCTTCGGGCATTCTCGATCGACTCCACAAGCCACTCACAAGTTCGATCACGGGCGAGAAACGGATACCCGTGATAACAACTAAAGGTCAATTCATGCGCATGGCCCAGTACGTTGTAGGATTTTCGATGTGGAGGATAGGGAGAAGACATAGCTGAGATTTGATGGATGTTACGAGCCGGGGGCTTCCGCTACCGCGGTGCGCCCCCGCCACACGCCGCGTCACTGAACTGGAACAACGATTGGTAACCGTTCACACCCTGTCCTAACAAATTGGTCTTCGCGCGGCGGTCGAAATTGGCGAAACCATCGGCATGACATCATCGCCGCCGATTACGCCTGAGCAACTCGCCGCCTTG
>JBKJSI010000815.1:0-2757 GCA_046595915.1 Pirellulaceae bacterium | reverse complement strand
AACATGACAAATATGTCGTCGACGATGAAGGGAGTCGGCGCGTGATGCTGAAAATGCTGTTTCAGCGTTGCGATGCGAAGGGCCAGATAAAGCTGATCGCGGGCGCCGTCGCTAAGTTGAAGCAGCGGCACCGGTGGCTGCTCGCCACGGGCGGCGAGCAACTCGGCGACGCCGCTTTCACTGATCTCGCTACGGATTCCTGTGTATGCGTTGCTGGTGAGTCGGGCGAAAACCTCGCCGCCAGATTTGAGTAGCTCGCCTTGGTTTTCTTCCCGGTATCGGCGCATGGCGCGGAGGAGAACTTCGGAAGCGAGGCGGGACTTGACATGATCGCGAACGAGTGTGCGAAGTTCGCTGAGCGTCTCTTGGAGCGACTGTTCTTCAGTCGCGACTTTTTCGAGCGTTTGGTTATCGCGGAGCCAGGCTTCGTGAGTTCGGAGTTCTTCGCGTTGCGCCTCGATTTGGGTATCGAGTTCGGTTGCCTGGGTCTGCAACTCGGCGATTTGTTGTCGCGCGGCTTCGATGTGCGTCGCTTGGCAGGCCGCCGTGAATGCGTCGCGAGTTTGGCCTTCCTTGATCGCGTCGAGTTGGGTTTCGAGCGATTTCTTTTCGGCTTCGATCGTGGAACGGTGCTGCACCTGATTCTCGATCAGCGGCAGGGCTTCGATGGAATCGGCGCCGGCTTCGAGCATGAGGCCTTTTAGATCGCTCTCAGCGAGAATCAATGCTTGGTGATGTTCTTCAAGCGTGCGCGTCAGTTCTTCAATCTGTGAGCGAAGGTCACTGGCCTTTTCATGTTGTTGGCGAGTCTCGTTGAGACGAATGTTGATCGCCGCTGCGAGTTCATTGATCGATTGCGAAGAGCCTTGGAGCGCCAGCTTGGCGGCGACCGCCTCCAGTTGCGTTTGAAAAATCGAAGCGTCGCGATCAATGCCGCCGATGCGCTGGATCTTTTCACGCACCTCGGCGGAAAGGCGTTCCAGTTCTTCCATCAAGGGAAGAATTCGCTCCAACTCGCTAGGGCTCGCCACATCGTTCCAGTTCCATTGACGCATTGACTTCTGTAAGTCGATCCAAATCGCTTCGGAATCGCTGGTTGCCGCACTGAATTCGCGCTGCGAGTCCGCTAGACGTTGTGAAAGCTGGCCGACTTGCTCCTTCGCGGCCATAAACTGGTTCTGCTCCGTTTCCAGCGCGCGAAGGGCTTCCTGGGCCGCGGGCAAGACTTCGCTTAACGAAATCCCGGAAAATGAAAGACTTAAAATGGCGCCGCTGCTTTGGATCGAATTTAGGAGCCGGGTAGAAGTCTCGCGAAGTTGAGCGGCTTCCGTTCGCAGGCTGGCGAGCTTTCGCAATTGATCTTGCAGCCGAAGCGCGGAGGGTTGCCACTCCTTGAGCTCGGCGGGCGAGCGGTAGGATGTTGGCGCCGATTTCACGAAGGCTCGCCACTCCGTTAATAAGGTCTCTCGCTCTGCTTTGATCTTTGACAACTCGTTTTGAACGGCTGCAAGCTTAGCTGTGGCGACCATTTCATCGGCTTGGAGTTTTAGACGTTCCGCGATTCGATGGGCTTCGCTGCGAAGGAGATCTGCTAAGCGATCGGCCTCGCGTAAGGCCAGGTCAAATTGCTCGGTGAGATTATCATCCAGTTTTTTGAGCAGCGGCGCCTTTGAAGCGGCAACCGGCGGTGTGTCGAGGTTTCTGCGGATTTCATTCCAGAGTTGATCACGTTTAGCGCGAGCCTTAGTGACTTCTTCCTCTGTGGGGACTTGGCCGCTGCCCAGAAGTGCCGCGAGTCGTTGCGAAAGGTCATCGCGCGAGTCGATCAGTTCCTTTGCTCGGCGCTCCGCTTCATCGATTTGCTTTTCGATTCGGGTATAGCGCTTATCGAAATCCGCGATTTTGGCTAATGAGGGCAATTCTGTCGTTAAATACTCGGCTGCCGGAATCGAGACGGCGAGGCTTTTCAACTCGGCCATAGTCGATTGGTCGAGCTGAGCGATCTGCAGCTCGAGCTTGCCGAGTTCTTGATCGATCGATCCGCGAAGAAGCCCGGCTGCAACGGCGGATTTCAGAGGCTGAAGGTCTTTGGATTCGCTTGGCGCCAATGATTCTTGCTGGAACCGCGCAAGTTGCGATTGAATTGACACAACCTCGCGCTCCAGCGACTTGCGATTGGCCGCCAACGACTGATAGCTCATCAGTTGACGGCTAAAATGTTGCAAATCATGCCGCGTTGGCGCTGCGGCGTTTTCATAGGCGCCAACGAGTGAACGGCGGACTTCGGCTTCTTCCCGTTTGCTGCGGGCGATTTCGCCTTCGAGACGCCCGCGATCGGCTTGGGCTTTTTCGTAGCTGCCGAAGTTCTTTTCGAGGATTTGCAGCTGCGGCAAGAGTTCCAATGCCGCTGCATCGGGTGTGATTGTCGCTAGCGACTCGTGGAGCGAACTGAGTCTTCTTTCGCCGTCGGTGATGAGAGCGCGAGATCGCACGACGGCCGCGCCGGCGGCTTGGCGGCGAGTTCCAAAGTTCGGCGCCAAAGCTGGCGAAGGAGGTAGCAAAGCGAGTTCCGCAGTCAGCTCTTTGAGGCGGATGACTTTAGGAATGCCGGCAAGAATGCGTTGCAACTGTCGTTCTTGGTCGAGGCCCGCAGTTCGCTGGGCATGGAGCGACTGAGCACGCTGGGCCGCTTCGTCGCGGAGTCGCAAAACTTCGTTGTATTTAGCGGTGGAGACGACCGATTCGCGGAGCGATTTC
>JBKJSI010000602.1:0-3915 GCA_046595915.1 Pirellulaceae bacterium | reverse complement strand
GAAAACCCCCGCAAAAATCGCCGCGTAAAACGCGCAGGGAGTGGATCGCACCCCCCCAGAGAAACACTAAGCGCCATTCGCCAGCTGAAGAGAATCCCCGGAAACGTGGGAGGATTTGCCCTGAGAACGGCAAGTTTCTGCGCGTATTGTTTCAGCTTTTTAGAATCCTGAGGCGGCAAATCGCTATAGACAAGCTGAGGCGGGGCAAATGGGTTCTCGGTTCCTGACATTAGCTGCTCCTCTGGTTGTGCGCCAGTAGTTTATCATTGGAGGTCAGCGACAACACTCAGTCCATCCTTGGCGCGATCCCTATGCCCACCCTCCTCCGCAATCTCCTTATCCCGCGATCCTCCTTCGCGGCACACTGGTGGTGGTGACGGTGGGGATGTGTGACGTTGGGGTGACGAGCGAATCGGCAATATCGGAATCAGCGGGCGATCGAAGCGTTCACGGTTGAGCAAATGCGAGTCGTAATTGAACGACCGCGGATCAAGGAAAGTGAGCCCGTCCGCCGGTTTGGTCAGGTGCGCTATTTCGCGTAATTGCGAGGTTGCAGGCTCCCGTTCGCGTCTGGCGACATTCAAATCCAGTTTAGGTAGCCGATACCGAAGTGGTTTGATCGACAAACGTGCGCAGCAATGAGCGAATGACCTCAATCTTGAGTTCGTCATCTTCATCGCTAGCGTACCGAAGTTTTCTCAGCGATTCGCCGAAGATCGCGCTATCCCATTCCGCGACTTCGTCTAAATTGAGCAGCCCCATACTCCAAGAGTCGAATAACCGCAGGTTCGACTCGACGACCGCAAGGCGCTCCAGGTTGCAATGGCGCGGGTCGCTCGCGATTTTTTCATAGAGTTTCTTCAAGACGATTCCGTTGCCTTCCAGTACCTGAAGAAATCTTCCGCCCTTATAGAGCAGAATTCCTGTTACCCCGATCGATGAGTTCACTTTGCGAGCTTTCGCGCAAATCGCATTCAGCTCCATACTGACAGAGTATTCAGAATTGAGGAGTGATTCCGAGGCTTGGCTTGCATAAATCAGTTGCGTGACCATCGAGAGCCTCCGAGTATTTCACTTCTGTCGATAGTTCATGTACGCCACTCCCGGGGCGTTTCCAACCTTAATGCGGCAAACCACGGGACAGGTTGTTTGTTTTAATTCACTCGCACCAGTTCTGCAGATCGAAGCGCTGGGCTAGTCAGAATAGCACGCACTTTGTCGCGAACACTTCCAGCGATGTTGCTCAGTTCACAGCCATTTCAGGTAGTTCACTCAGGGATGCTATCCTCGGAGGAGAATTTGAACAAAACGAGGTCGTAAGCCCAAACCGACGGTGCTGAAAGTGCTGTCAGGGAAGCCCGCAAGCGAAAATTCAATCGCGACGAGTCGACCGCCGCTGGAGTCAATCGCTCACAACTGCGGATGCAAGTGCTTGAGCACTTGAGGATCGCCGCTGTCTACTCCACCGATCTTGCTCCCACGAAAGCAACTATGTAAAACGCTGGCAGTTAAGTGTGCATCACTACCGTTGGCGCGAACCCGATGAAAATGCTGCGAATTCTCATCGCTGATGACAATCGTGACGCTGCGAATGGACTTGCAAGGTTGCTGGCGATCATAGGTCATAACACGCAGGTGGCGTTTGATGGCGCTACGGCCATTAGGATGGCGGAAGTTTTTCGTCCCGAGGTGGTTTTGCTGGATCTTGGGCTGCCAGACATGTCCGGTTACGTTGTCTGTCAGAGGATTCGGGCGCATCTGGGGAGTGAACTGTTAGCCGCCATTGCCATTACGGGCTGGAGCAGTGAGCCGGCGCGAATTCAGTCGTTTCAATCCGGATTCGATCAGCACATCGTGAAGCCCGCTCGCATTGATCTTTTGGAGCAGACTCTCAGCGTGCTTACGACCGAGGCGGAGTAAGTAGGAAATTCTCAGTCTTGGGTTGGACGGTCGACCGGTGTTATCGAAATGAAGCCAGTTGTCGTCTAATCGATAGCGCCACAAATCTTAAGATCCAAAAAGCAAGTCATCAGCTTCGTGATCGGAGAGTGGCTCGAAGCTGTGGAGAGGCGAATCTTTGGCGCCGTTCATTTTTATCCGTTGCTGAACGGTAACCCTCCAAAACGCAGAACAATTTGAACACCGTTCAAGCAAGATTTCCGCGTCGAAATCCTCGGAAAGCACTAGCAGTGCGCGTAGCGTCGGCGCATCGCAGCAATCAGGGAGCGGCAGCATGACACAATCCTTTACCCACAGAGCCTTAGGTATTAACGGATTGGCCTTTCGCTAATCCCATGCCGCCAGCGGAAAACGAACGGCACTTCACTAACGGCACGGATAGCCCTATTCACGAATCGCGGCGGAACCAGCGGTTGGATGCATTCGTTTCTAGTTTCTAGAATCGCGGGCGCCTCCGCAGGTGGCGGGCGACCCTATAGGCGAAAAAGGCTTGTTTTTATTACATTGCCTAGAAGGCCTAGATGGCCACTATCTAGGGGTTACATTGCCAAAGCGAGCCTTAGATTGCCAGGTTCCTTTAAGCCGGCCGTCTAAAGGCTTCCCTTGAAGCCGGAAGGCTTAAGTCAATCATCGACCAAATAGCGGCCACGAAGGTGTTCCGTAATAGCGAACAACAACTTTTCGCGCGGCGCGCGACGGGAAAACGTATGATCGCCGCCCGCGATGTGAGAAATTCTTAATGCTGCGGCTCGCTGCATTTTGCTCATCGCTTGGTGAGCATGGAAGGACATGATCGTTTGACCTGGTTCGCCTTCCGCCAAGAACATCGCCAAATGACGTCCGGAGGCCAAGATTTGCATCAAATCAGACGACAGGTCTTCCACCTCGGGATGGCTTGGATTGAGATTGGGCTCCCTTGGATTGATGCTGGCGCTCGCCGTTGACCATTGCTGGAAAGCATGACGCAGTCGCCGCAAAGCTAAACGAGCAGCATCAAGATATCCGAGCTCTGTCTTTCCACGAATGAACTTCCAGAGCTTGGAGAGGCTTGTCGCCCTGGCAATCGACGAGTGTTCTTTGATCTGCCGCTCGAGAGCTGAGGCATCGAGCGACATTCCGTCACGCCAGTAATAAGTCAGTGGGTTGATCAAGATACTTTCAATCAGCGCTGGATCAGCGAGTTGGGCTGCCGATTGAAAGGCCGCATAGGCCCCGGAGCATAGTCCGATCAGAACGACACGTTTCATGCCGAAACGTGACTTCAGTTCTTCTAAGGTGATTTCCACATCGCGTAGCATGGTCGAAGGATAGGGATTCGTTTCGCGATCGACGGATTTGTTCTTGCTCTCCCCGATTCCTCGGATATCGAGTCGCAAGCTGGCAAATCCCTGATCCGCGAGGCGCCGCGCCAGCTCGACATAAAGTCGCCCGGGGCCGACATGGTGAGTCGATCCTGCGTTGAGCAGCACCATTATGGGACGATCAATCGACGTCTTGCTCGATTCGCTGAGTACACCAAATAGATTGAGGCCGCCGATGTTGTCGACCAGGCGTTCGCGAACGACGCCGCAAGTTGATGGAGCGGGACAGCACCGTGCGACAAGAGTTTCCGAAGGTCCAATCGTCGCGGGGTCGATTTTGAGTGGGTTTGCCGTTGGCGTAAGAATTCGCGCGGTGAGCCAATTCTTGATTTCCTCAATCGCTTGCACCGGAACACAGCTCAAATGCGGTTCGAGCATCATCTCAAGATGGCCAGGAGGTGATGTGCAATCGAACGGAATACCCGATTGAGTAAGATGCTCGGATAGACGTTTATCGTAAGGACCGACCAAAAGTGCCTGCGAGCAATGGATGGGTAACTGAAGGAGGCTTGCCTTCGACAATTCGGCTGCAGTTTGCCCAGAAAGCAGAAAGCCTGCAGCTTCAATGTCTCCCTCAGCGGCGCCACTGAATCGT
>JBKJSI010000574.1:0-2671 GCA_046595915.1 Pirellulaceae bacterium | reverse complement strand
AAGGTGTTGCTTCTTCCCTTCGTTCTTGAGTTCAGCAAAAGCGAACTGGTCAAACGGCAGCAACAGACTCCCTTCAGCCGACAGTTCGATTTTGACGCCGTGAGCGTTCGGGTCGCTGGACCAACATTCGGGTGTTTTTGTGTTCATGTTTTTGTGTGGTTTGTGAGTGACGACGACGCGCCAATTTCAGCCGGCAAAAAGTGTCGGCGGCGCGTTGTCCAAATCGGAGGAGATGGCCGTGCAAACGATCCCAAAGGCGGATGCCACGGCGAGGGATAAAACCGACCGCGAGTTCCATCGCCAATGGCCGATGACCGGAGCGGGTAACATTCTCACGAAGTTGCGTTTTGTCCGGCGTGAAGATGCGGATGCCACGCCGCCCGCGCGAAATGGTCACATACCATTGCTGCGCGTTCGTCGCGGCTTTGACGGTTGAGTCGGAAAACAGGACGTAATCCACCGTCTTGCCTTGCGAGCCGTAGGAAGTGACGGCGTAGCCAGGAAGGAACTCGCGGAAACCCTTATCCAAAACGCGGCCATCGGTGAGTTCAACTCCGCCGTCGGGACGAACCGACTTCGCGGTGACAAGCTCTCCATTCGTGACGCGCCCACCCGAAGCCAGTTTACGATTTGCTTTAAGGTGCAGACGGTCGCCGGTCGCAATCGCGAGTTCGCGCGGCTGGCAGACAGAGATGTGACCGAGCATCTTGTTTGAAACGGTCACGAACTTTCCGCCGACTTCGACGAGCACGCTCGTTTTCAAAATACCAGCGAGCTTTCCCTTTGCACCGGGTTCAGCCTCTCGCACTTTCTGATTGAAGATGACAACGGCATCTTGCCGATAGAACCGTTCATCCCGTTTCTGTGCGTTCGTCAGGTCAAGCCGATCCAGCACTTGAATCGTCGTGTCATTTGCACCGAGTAGCCCCTTTGATTTGAGTGCATCGCGCACGCGCGAGTTCACGCGATGCACTTCGCCCCACGTCTGCGAGACGACCACCGCCGAAGCCTGTTGCTCCGCGAGCCGTAGATATTCGTCAGCCAGCTCGTCCGCTTGGTCGCCTAAACCGCACGCCACGACTGCCCCCATCTTGTCGAGGCGTTCAAATGAATCGCCCATTTTGCCCGCCGCTGCCAATTCAACTGCTTGCCGATACTGCTTGATGCGCGTGCGTTCATCGTCGTCTTTGCCGAGTGCCGGGTCTTGCCGTCGAATCTTGTGCAACTCGACTGGCCGGACGCCGGAGTGACGCTCTATGGCAAGCAGCGCATCCGAAGCCTCAACCGCTCCATGCTGCCGTGTGTCGCCAGAAAGAATCAGCCGGGCATTTTTCTCGCGAACGAGCCGGATGAGTTCGAGCATCTGGCGTCCGCCAATCTGACCGGCTTCATCCACCACGACGACCGCGCGTTCGGCCAGTTCGCGTTTGATGAGAAAATTCGCGACGGTA
Source organism: Pirellulaceae bacterium (assembly GCA_046595915.1). Taxonomy (GTDB): domain Bacteria; phylum Planctomycetota; class Planctomycetia; order Pirellulales; family Pirellulaceae; genus JBKJSI01. The sequence goes on along the minus strand of JBKJSI010000574.1, from coordinate 1,220 downwards.
GATGGCGACACAAATCCCGCCTTCTCCATTTCGACGACTTGCTGACGCTGCGGCGCAAGAACGACGACGCGACGGCCTGACTCCAGAAGTTGTTCGGCCAGCTCGTGCAGGACAAAGCTCTTGCCCGTGCCCGCGCCGCCACGAAAAAGCGAAACGATGTTCGTCGAACCGAGCAAAGCATCGAGCGCCCGGCGTTGTTCATCGTCGAGTTTTGGATTGGCGGGACGCGGGTTCGCAACCAGCGGCCAGGAATCACCGACGCCTTCCTTCGCGGTCTGAACGATTTCCCATTCACGCAGCAAAACTTCGCGCAACGTCACTTCGCCAGGACGCGCCTCATCTCGAATGTAACCACGCCGCGCAGTGAATTCCTTGAGGTCGGAAACCGAGAAGCCCTCACCGCGCGCTCGGCCCAACGCCTCTTGCCACAACTGACACTCCAGCACGACCGAGTTGCGGTCGAACAGGTGTTCTTCCGCCCACTGGACAGCCTTAGTCACGGTGACAAGCTGTTGTTCCGTTACCTTGATCGTTGGTTGGTTTGGAAGCTGGCGTATCAGCGCACGTTCGGAGTCGCTCAATTGGGCATCCCACAATACCCGGAGTTCATCGCGGCTTAATGTCTTTTGCTTTCGAGTTCGCTCTGATTCTGCAAGCCGTGACCTTAATTCAGGGATGTTGCCGCCTTTGAGTTCTGGTTTTTCGGCCAGCATTGTTTCCAACGCCGCATCTATTTGATCGTGCCGTTTGGAAAAGCGGTCACACATCTGTTGAGGGATGCCTTCGATTTGAAAATCACCGCGCGCGCGATTGCGAATCTGGTAGCCAAACGACCTGAGTTCCCGCGCCAATTCATGATAATAGGCGTTTTCTGCGAATTTTCTGGCGCGGAGAAGTTGGTGGTTTTCCAGGGCTTTCCAACGGTTTTCCACCGGGTCGAACGTGGCGTTGAAAACAATGCAGTGCGTGTGCAGATGCGGATCGAGCGCGCGTGAGGTGTCGTGGGTGAATAAGGCGGCTGCAAAATTGCCCGTCAGTCGTTCACTACGCGCACCACCTATGCGAACACGGGTTGCGGCGAAGTCCTCGAAGCTTTTTAACGCCGCTCGTGCCGCCTGGTCGTGAGCTTTGAAAATCCGCTCGTCATCGCCGAGGAAGCCAGCCAGCGAAACCGATTTCGGCGGGGAAAATGTGAAGTCATAAAATATCCGCCGGTCAGC
>JBKJSI010000530.1:0-2574 GCA_046595915.1 Pirellulaceae bacterium | reverse complement strand
AACCGAACGATATACTTCTTGATCATGGAAACCTCCTTGTTCGGGAAAGCTTCCTCCATTTCTGGCCTTCGATGCAACCCCAATATCTAGCTGCGACAGGGCACTAGGCGTATATTCATTGAATTGTGAAAGAAATCCCTCCCCTGTGATCGGCGTCCAACTTAGATCGAGCCAATGTAGCTTTGTTAGACGTCCAAGATGCTGAAGATGGTCATCACTGAAGAGTGTGCTCGAAAGTTCAAATTCCTGTACTTCATTCGGCTCGTGAATCCAGGTGAGCAGTCGTCCATCAATTGGCATCCCCGAGAGCCGTAAACTATAGAGTTCTTTGCAATTAGCCAAAAACGCAAAGTCCTCATCGAGAAAGGGCGCGTTGTGGATTGCCAATCTTTCAATCGCTGTCTGTTTCGCCAAAAAGGGCGCGATCTTCCGCGAAACTCGCGCCTGAATACTCAAATCCTGAATTTTGCATTGATCTAGCCAACGTCCCAGCGTCGCATCGCCCAAGTTGCAGCCCCGTACACAAAGCAAATTCAAGTCTGGCGGCAAGTTGACTCCGCTCAATGAATCATCCGTCAGCGAAGGACAATCCACAATTTCCAGCCTGCCCAGTTGTTCCATTCGGCCAATGGTCCGCAGTTCCGATGAGTCGAGGGAGCGAAGTTGATCCAGATGAAGGCGAAGCATGGCCTTTGGATTTGAAAAGTGAGCCAAAAAGCGACCGCTTACCTTTGGCAAGTTAGCAAGATGGAGATATTCCAAATGCGGCAAGAATCGAATGACGGCGAGCGATTCATCCGTAACTGTGGGGCGATCACTGAGCTGCAGCTGTAGAATCTCCGGAAAATAGCGCAGCCCGCTTAGATCGGAGGAAAGTCGGCTCCTTTCGCCTTCCAATTCCTCAGCCCCTTCCTCGATACTTTTGACGCGATCGAAATCTTCAAGAAGCAAGTCATCCCAAAAACCACGCAAACCCGATAACTTTGGCGGATTGAAGTTGGGATGGAGGGGCGCCAAGGAGAGTCCAATCTCAGCCAACTCCCGCCGCGCCACCTTCCGCCGCAAATTCCAACTCCGCCGCTGCGCCACATACGAAAGCGGAATCGCAATCACCGTAATCAGCACCAAAAGTGCCGCTAGCGTGAACCGCGGGCGGAAGAATCGGCGCCTCGCTTGTGCCATCATCTTTCCTCCCGATTACCCTTGGCTGCTTGATCTACCTTCTGCTCTACAATCCTATACAACCTCAGTACTGGCGCCATTTCTTCGACGGAACAATTTCGCGGCAATGTCTTCCAGAGCGGCGAATATGAAAAGCCCTCTTCCTCAACGTTCGGTCGCTTCAGAACTTCTTCCAGAGTCTTGTATCTGTATGGCGCGTCGTCGTCGCCAAACGTTTTGAAATCGCTTTCATTCCAATTCGCAGGCATTGTGACATCGAAAGCAATTAGTGTACTAACAAGAGCTGACTTTCCTTGTTCACTGAACTGAGTGCCTGTTAGATCCAATTCCGAAATTCGGCTCCCATCGCCCGCATTTGAAAATCCCTCTCCCGAGATTGGAGTCCAGCTCAGATTAAGTTCATAAAGATACTTAAATCTTAATAATGCTCTTAAGTTTCGATCCTGTAACAGGGTACTATCGAGCGACAAAGTCACAAATTTCCCAGGGTCTGGCAACTCAGCCAGGAAATCTCCATGAATCGGCATGACCTCCAGTTTTAAATCGTCAAGCGATTCACACTTCGAAAGAAAGCCAAAATCGGTGTCGATAAACGGTGCATCCTCAATAGAGAGGCGCGACAGCTTGAGCTGATTCGCTAAACCAGTCGCCACCCTTCGCGACACACGTGCATTGAGCGACAGTTCTTTGAGCTGCACCTCCGAAAGCCATCGCAAAAGGGTCTCGTCTCTCAGCTCAGATTTCCAAAGTGTCAATTGCTCCATCGATGCCGGCAAATGGACATGGCGGAGCGATTCATCTGTAAGGCGCGCGCAATTGTGGATCTCTAGTTCGTTGAATTCTTTAAATTCAGCCAGGTTGGGGAAGCTTGCTCCCCCAAGATTGGGCAGGTCAAAAAGGCGGAGCGTCTGGAGCCTCTTCGCGCCGGAAAGATGCGCTAAAAACTCTCCACGTACCTTCGCAGCACTCGATATCGAAAGCCGTTGCAGATTGGGTAGTTTTTTGATGACGGACAAACTCTGGTCAGTGAGGATTTTGGTTTGGTCGAGTGCTAAGGACTCAAGCTCCGGAAAATAAGTCAGATGTTGAAGGTCTGCCTCCTCATCGGTCTCAATATCATCCGCGCGTGGGCCCGAATTAATCGCCGTGATCTGCGGTGCTGCATTCTCCAGACATAAATCATTCCACCAGCCTTGGAGCGACCATCGAGGGCTCTCAGGCACAACCTGTTCTCTATAACGGTACGGAGTCTTCGGCACGATGAGATTGGAAATTGGCCATTTTTCACCCAAGTAGCAACGATCTTCCTTCAACAACTCATAAGCCGCCTTCCGCCGCAAATTCCAACCCCGCCGCTGCGCCACATACGAAAGCGGAATCGCAATCACCGTA
>JBKJSI010000526.1:0-4062 GCA_046595915.1 Pirellulaceae bacterium | reverse complement strand
CTTCACTATCCTTGAGCTCAACTTTGGCGCGCACGATGCGCATGATTTGCTTTTCTGTCTTGCCGTCGGGAATGACAGAGAGGCGAACCACGGTGCCGGCTTTTCCGCGGATCTTGTGAACCACGTCGTTGATGCGTGCATCCACCACATCGACCATCTCGCCCTCTTCGCCTTCGCCTACTGCGACGATCTTATCTTTTGCCTTGATGCGACCATCTTTGTCAGCGGCGCCGCCAGGAACGATCGCCGACACAACACAATAACCTTCGTCATCATTCGTGAGCGTCGCCCCAATGCCGTCCAAATTAAGTCGCATGGCAATGCGGAAATTCTCTAGCGTCGCTTTCGACATGTAGCTCGTGTGTGGGTCAAATGCGGAAGTCATCGACGACACAAAGATCTCGAGTAGATCGTCATGCGACATGTTCTTAAATCGTTTGAGCCGACCGGTGTAGCGCTTGTGCAGCTTGGCGACCGCATCCGCCTCGGACAATTTCTCGGTCGTCTTCAGGATCAGCAGATCGTATTTCACCCACTTGCGCCAAAGTTCTTTCGCTTCATCATTGTTGGCGCAAAAGCGGGCATTGTCGAAGTCCGTTGAAATCTCTTCATCCACCGTGAAATCTTTGGGCTGGTCGAGCATCTCGTTTGCCCACTGCGTGCGCTCCTCCACGCGAGAAATGAAGCGAGCGAAAACTTTGAATGCGAAACTGACATCGCCCGCCGTCACGAGTTCGTCGAGCTTGGTTTGGAGTTTTCCAAACTCATCGACGTCAGATTGGAGGAAATAGACTTTGCGGGGGTCGAGGTCTTTGATGAAGGCGGCGAATCCTCGCTCGCCCATTTGGTCATCGAGCTTCCGCCCCGAGACATGGTTTTCCGTCAGCATCGTGCTCACGGTTCTCGCTATGCGTCGGTCTTCGCCACTTGGGGCTAATACCTCCTGAGCCCAACTCGAAAGCAAATATCCCGAAAACAACGAGCTTGTAACGACCGCCGACATCCATACTCGTCGCCGCGTCAGGAGTTGAATGGTCCCTGATAGCGGTCGCTTCCAGCTTTGCATGGGTAATTTCCCTTTAGTGTTTTTCTAGTCGATGAAAGTGCGGCGGCCTAAAAGGCGAACCGACGATCTAACTCCAGGCTAGACAAGGCCCTGAATAATCTCAAGCAACTGAGTCCTGTGGCACAAGGGTCAAGGACGCCGGCAAATTGTACCGGCTCGGCCTGGGAGGGCCAACAGAAATACTCCGGCGTTTGGCAATCGATTTCACTGAAGTTTTCGTCACCAAACTCACCCCATCGTTGGGAATTGTGAGCCGTAACGTCAATCTGATCACCTGTTGAACACCAGATGGCCAATGCTTCGATCGGGCTACAACAAGAAAAGTTGCCGCTGAAGCGATTTTCTTGTGCAAAATCTGAAATCTATGACCCAGGCTGGGAATGCTCCAGCAGTGCTTTCGCGATACGGTCGGCGGTCGCTGCCACGACGGCCTGATCTGGCCCCAGGCGGCCCGCAAGTTGCCAATCGGTGTTGGGGAAGCGGTTGGCAAATTCACGTACGATTCGGGCGCATTTTTCGACCAATTCCCCGTGAAAAAGCAGATGGGGGACGACGATGACTCGCTCGATTGCCTCCTGACCTAGCTTTTCCAATTCCTCACGGATATCGGGCTTTGCCATCGCCAAGAAAGCGAGTCGAGTCAGCGGCAGCCCGCCTTCCGCCTGGCAAACCGCGAGAAATTCGGCTGCCGCAAGCTGTGCCTCTGGGTCGCGACTTCCACGCCCTACCAGCACCAACGCCGTTAACCGCTCATTGGTCGCGTTTTTTTCTCGATAACGGCGAAGTGAAAGCCCAGTGATTTGGGGGTGAAGCCCCAGAACTTCTGATTGGCCAATAACCTCGATCCTGCGTTTCCCAGCGGCTTGAAGCACCGCCGCCGGAATGTCGGACTTTGCATGCCCAGCTGCAAATAGTAGTAGCGGAACCGTCAGAACTGACGTAACTCCCTTACCGGCTAGGACTTCCATGCCTTGATCAATCGTGGGTTGCGCCAGCTCAAGGAACCCAAACGACAAGGGATAGGCGGGAAAAAAGCTCCGGAGCCTGGCCATAACCGACGCAAACTCGGCGACGCCAAGGATGCTCGACGTCCCATGTCCCACCACCACGATTCCCGACCGATTTTCCATAGCGCCGAAAAGATCCTGCGATGGTGGTAAACATTTTTAGATTTGGAATACTTCCCCAGACCATCCGTTATAGTGGACTTGAGTCAAATTTCTTGAGGCAATTAGTGGGCGATCGCCGGCTCTGTTCGGCCCCGATAAGACGTGTACAGCTTCCTCACCATGACAAACGGGGCCCGGTCGGGCACTCATTTCTTCCTCGATCCGCGCGAAGAGAATCGCGTTGGAAGGGGAACCGATTGCCATATTATCCTCAGTGATCCACTCTGTTCGCGTGTTCACTGCACCCTGAACCGAAAAGAGGGTGGCTGGTGGATTAAGGATGCCCAAAGCCGTAACGGGACTTACGTCAACAATCAAAAGATTGACGAAGCCCAACTTCAGGCTGGAAACACCGTTCGAGTTGGCACTGCCGAATTTGAGTTTCAAGAATCGAATTCGCGCCCCAGCAATTCAGGCCGTGTCGATCTAAATCTCACGCAGACGATCGTCCGGGACGCGCCGATGAAGCCACTCGATCCCTTTCATGGGGGCTTCCTGCGTGATGGCGAGCAAGCCGCCGACCTGTTCATCATGCATCAATTGACAATCCGCCTGCTCGGCACCGTGGATCCGGCAGAAGTCGTCCGGATTTCGCTCGACCTCTTGCGCGACCGGGCGCAAGCATCGGTCGCAAGCTTCTTATGGATGAGCGACGAGGGAGTGCTCAAACTCAAGGAAGTTCTGCCACCGGAGGATGCCGAGAAGGTCGATATCAGCGAGCAACTAACGGAACTCGTACTCAAGAAAAAGCATGCGGTCTGGGTCAACAATCAGCGAATGCAAGATGAATCGCGTGTCTCGGGCCACTACGCCGATGCGATTTGCGTGCCCCTCATTCGCGACAAAGAGCTTCTCGGTGCGGTCCATCTCTATCGTGAACGCGGCGAGTTTCGCCAAGCTGATTTCGAATTCGCCATTTCAGCAGCGAACATCTTTTCGATCGCGCTAGTGCGGGCGCGAGAGCAAGCCAAACTCCGCGCCGATCACGATCGCCTTGCAACCAAGTCCGCCGATGTTTCAGAAATGCTAGGCGAGAGTAAGACCATGCGGGAGTTGAAATCCCGTATCTCTCGCATTGCGCAAGCGACCGGCTGCGTCCTCGTTCGCGGCGAAAGTGGAGCGGGCAAGGAACTCGTCGCCCGAGCGCTTCATCGGGCAAGCCCGCGAGCAGATCGCCCCATGCTATCGGTGAACTGCGCAGCGATTCCCAAAGATTTGATGGAGAGCCAACTCTTCGGCCATAAGAAAGGCGCCTTCACCGGAGCGGAACGCGATCATGTGGGCTGGTTTCAGCAGGCGGACTCGGGAACTTTGTTCCTGGATGAAGTGGGCGAGATGACCCTAGAGGGGCAAGCGAAACTACTGCGTATCCTCGAAGGTTATCCCTTCATGCCGGTCGGTTCGTCGAAGGAAATCTCAGTCGATGTCAGGGTGATCGCCGCTACGAACCGCGATTTGCAAGAATTTGTGCGGGATGGACGGTTTAGGCAGGATTTGTATTATCGGCTTAGTGTGTTTGAACTCTATATTCCTCCACTCCGAGATCGCGGACCGGACCTAGAAACGCTTTTGGACCATTTTTTGGACCATTTTCGCCGCCACCATGGCCGGACCAATCTGGGCCTCGACCCGGAATCCCGCAAAAAGCTCAAGGAATACCATTGGCCGGGGAATGTACGGCAGCTGCGCAACGTGATCGACAGCGCCGTTGTCATGGCGGAAGGGCCGATGATTCGCCCTGAGGACTTGGGATTAAGGGATATCGGTGGAAGTGAGAGGATCGAGTCGCTTAGAATGGATGTTTGGGAACGGAAGTTGATCCAGGAA
>JBKJSI010000391.1:0-2959 GCA_046595915.1 Pirellulaceae bacterium | reverse complement strand
GGAAAGGAAGCCGATAATATTGGCTGCGATGACGAACATTCTTGCTCTTTTTTGCAGCGCAAAAATTCCGCCCAGGATGTGAAAAATCCCCGCTATCAGGGGTCCGCCGCCGAGAGCAAAGTAAAGCCAGAAGACGAACTGAGTCGACTGCATCGGCGAATTTGCTTCCGCCATGGCTTTTTTCAAATTCGGGTCGTTTGCCATCATCGTTGGCATAATGACGGCAAAGCTCGTCATAAAGATGCCGTAGATTAATTCGAGCGCGCCTTCCACGATCATAAAAACGCCAACGAACAGGATCTGTTTGACGTACCCATCCTCGCCATTAGGCGGTGGCGGCGAGTAGGAAGCGTATTCGGATGGGGAGGCAAAGGGATTCGTCGACATCGGTCTTCCACCAAGTAGCGTGTACTTCAGCGCATTGGCAGAATAGTCGACGTTATCCGCAGAAGAAAGATCCCGACCGTTCGCCGCCTCGGATTGAGGCGACGAAACAATTTGGCCGCGATGAAGTTATTTACTTAGGGCTTCATCTTTGCTCGTAGAACATCGAGTTGCTTTTGGAGCAAATCAAGCTCAGCTTCGATTTGCTTGAGCTTTTCGGCGTCGGAAGGTTTGGGTTGCACGGCGCGAGACCAAGCAATTCCAAGTCTTCCTTTGCCGACATTTTCGGTACTTCCAACTGTGGGTGACTTTGCTTGGACGGTTTCATCGCCAAGCACTTTTTGCGCTAACCCCAGTGGTTGCGCGTCGCTCGATTTGTATTGGGCTTGAAGCTGGAGATGCACCCCTTGAGCCGCGGCTTCAGGAGGATTCGCCGAGAGCGTTGCCGTTCCTAGATACTCTTTGCTTAACTCCGCAGTGTTCGGCGCGACTTTGAAATCGTCGAGCGTCACTGTCGGCTGAACGAGCAGGAGGTTGCTGCGTAGCTCGGCGCCTGACTGGAGATCAACGCTCGCTTTGGAGTTGTCGGCAAAAGAGCTACTCGCGGTTGCGCCGGAGGCCCAGTGGACTTTGCCTTCGCTGTCGAGAATGCCGACTGCGTCGATTTCGTTCCAGCCTGGGACGACATCAGAGGCGATCGTGATGCGGATTTTCGCTGCTTTCACCGTCGTCTTGGGTTTGCAGAAAAAGAGTCGCGGCGAATCGCTCGCAACGGCTTTGGGCTCACCGCTCCAAAGAACGACGACTCCGTTGTCGGGAAGGATCGCATCGACGCGGGCGATGGCGCCGGGGTTGTAGGTCTCATGTACCAAGACGGCATTGATGTCAACTGGAGCATCGTAGGTGAGTAAAAGCCACTCGCCTTGGCTGTCGGGAGTTTTCGATGCCCAAGCGGTGTGCTCGTCGCCCATGACAAACGTATTAGGCGCGCCAGACGCTTGGGCTGCAGCCCAGTTGGGAGAAGACGTTGCCAAGAATAGCGCCGTGGTTACAAAATCGACTTTGGCTGGATTGGGCTGTTCTTGAACAATGATGTTGGCCCTGCTCAACTCGTTGAACACCTCGCCAAGCGCCAAGGTTGCAGTTGCCTCTTGCGGCTTGGCGGCGAGCTCGACCCAACTCGCGATACCGGGTTGGCAAGTTTCGCCCAAGTTAAACCGAACCTCGGCTATGCCTGCTTGCTTTTCCTTTTCCGGCATTCCGGTGTGGCATGCTTGGCAATTCTCCACCGTCCAGTGGCTCCACGATTCTTCGTGTCCGTGTGATTTCACTTTGATCTGCGGGTGCTTGCCTTGCTTTTCCAAGGTCAGCGCCACACCCTTGAGCATCTCCGCCACGGAAGCGTAAGACGCGTCGGGCGCGGCTTGGAGTTGAATCACGCCCTCCTCGCCGACTTGAAACTCGATCGTGAAGGTCTGTCCCGACCCGGCTTTTTCGTCTGGCTTTTTCGTTTCCGGCTTGTCCGGAGTTTGCGCGAACGCCGCGACGAAACCGCCCGTTGCGAGCAGCGCCATGGCCGTCACCACGAACCACCTACTTGAGAACCTCATACTTGGCTCCTGAACTGACATAATGTGACGAACTCTCGACACCAACTGGTGGTTCGCGAGCGAGGCCACGGCATATGGCGCCGAAAGGCCGGGCATCGCCAGCGAAGCCAGTGTTTCCGCATATTTGGTTGGACTTGCGCGACGCTTCAAAACGGCGACGTCGCAACAAAGTTCGCGTTCGAGCCGAACCCAGGCGGAGATGCGCCAGGCGGCCGGGTGAAAAAAGGCAATCGCTTCGACAAAGCGCTGCAAGAGATTGACGAAGTTATCGTGCCGACGAACGTGGGCTAGTTCATGCAGCAGCACGAATTCGAGTTGATCGACAGAGAGGCTGGAGACGACTGACATCGGCAGCAGGATCATTGGTCGCATCACACCTAAGACGAGTGGAGCAGCGACGCGATCGGACATGCCGATGGCGACGCGGCGCTGGACGCCCATCTCGCGGCTGAGTCGTTTCAGGAGGCCGCCGAGTTCCTCTTGATCGAGGGCGTCGCACTCGCGGCGAAGGCGATCGGCGCCCATCAAGCCGCACGAGAAGTAAATCAACATCAAAGAGCTGCCAACCAGCCAAATCCAAGGCAATTTCGGCAGGATGGCGCCCACGGCCGGGGCGAGCCGCTCATCGAGTAGGGCGGCGCGGAACTCGCGCCAAGCAGCTGCGAGTCGCTGTCCGGGCGGCGCTTGAATCTGTGCTTTGGCTTGATCGGATGCGTAGGGAGATTTGACGCCGATCGCTTCACCGGTTGGGCTCACGGCGATGAGTGGTTGTGTTGCGATTGGCCTCACTAACATCAAGTCTTCGGGGTAGGCCTGCACGGCCCAATAGCACGTTGGAGCGAGGATGATTAGCTGGACAGCGCCATGTTCTATTTATTTTCGTGACGTAAGTGGTTTGTCAATGAAGAGTTATTGATGTTGACGCGAGCTTGAAAAAGAGACGACCTTCCGTGTGCAAAAATGTT
>JBKJSI010000298.1:0-6038 GCA_046595915.1 Pirellulaceae bacterium | reverse complement strand
AAGGCGGACGGAATTACGGTTTTGCAAACTCCGCACCGCGCCTAGAATTCTGAGCGCCGGCGCGTCAAGTTGCCGCTGGAAAGCAACGACCGCCTGCTCCAACGCGCGGAGTTGGCGTTCACGCCAATTCGTTCGCCACAGGAAAACGCCGAAAGCGAGCGCGATCACCAGGTAAAAGCCTCGAAAAATCAAAGCGGTCGGGTGCGGCGCGAAAATCTCGCTCCATAAACTTTCTGCATGAACTTCCGCGCCTAATTCCGCGTGCATCACGGCATCAACCACCCAAGCGAGCGCGCCTAACCCTAATCCGAACCAGATTTCTTTATAACATTTGAAAAATTTCATAATTCTTATTTCTCAACTTCAGCAGCATCTGGCAATGCGACTCATTATCTTATGACTTTCGCCGAGGCGACAAATCGCATCGCAATTATCCCGCAAATCGTTAAAAATGACGTATTGAATCGGCAGTTTACCGGTTTTGATTGACGGTCGGGTGAGCTGCAAAATCACGTCTTTTTCGCGGTTGCCGGGAATTACCAAAAACAAATCAGCCGCTTGTTCGGCAAACGATAAAGCTAAATCCGACAACCGCAAAATGCCCGAATATATCGAGGTGCTTTTCTCGACCTCAAAAGCGGCAACTGCCCGGTTCGTTCCCGTTTCAAACCAGACGACATCAATCAAACCAATGGTGTTCAAGGTTTCCCTGTCAACCGCCATTTCGGGAAAGGATTTCAGACTTACTGCCGAAAAAAAATTGCCTTTATAATTTCTCGAACGGTCGTTCGAGGCGGCAATCACGTCGTAACCCAAACTGTGACCTATTTTGAGCAGGGTATATTGCATTTCGGTATGCAAATCATCCTCGTCGTGTTCGGCTTTGACTTCGCGATGGCGTTTGGCAATCTGCTTTTTAATTCGCGCCAATTCTTCAGATGAAAGCTCGCGGCTTTCGGTTTGAATTATCTTCCCGACGCCGATGTCAAACAGCAGCCCGGCGAATGCGCCTAAATCGTTGGAGAAGTGGTTTTTATAACGCTCGTTGGTTTCGATAATCGTCTCGCGCATTTCAAGGTACTGTCTCCACGACCCCAATTTCTTTTTGTCATTAAACAGAGTGTTAAAACCATTGACAATTGCCGTATTAAACGGCGGCACGAGCGTCGGGTGCAGGAAATACAGAATGCTCGCCACCGCCGGACCCAATCCCTTAATTTTTAGAGCGTCGAGGCGAATAATTTCCTTTACTATCTGGTCGCCCGATTTGGCGTTCAAACAGTTTTCCAGAAACGTGCCGAACGCTCTTTTATTTGTTTCGCTCTCGTAAATATCGGGAATCCGCAGTTTGGGCTTCCAGTAAAACGGGTGCGCCGCGCCTTCAAAAACCTGCTTCTGCTCGGTGATGCAGTCGAGCACCGTTTCCAGCGGCGAGCCTTTGAAGTCGTTGCCGAACGTTCCCGCCTGAATCGCCTGCACAACGTCAATCACGCCGCGACGGATTGAACGAAACGCCTTCAGCCGCGTCTCGTTGTCAATGAACCAGGTGTTGTAAACCGACTCTCGATCGGCTTTGTATCGCGTCGCGAGCCTTTGGAGCTCCTCAATAGGCAGCGGCATGAATGAGATTGTCCTTCAAAGTGCAGCATGGCGATTCGGTAGTCCTCCATGTTCATCGTTGGGCATTGAGGCGGCAAGCTGCCTGTGAAAGTTTGTCTGGCGAGTTCGTTAACGACCATTATCGTCCTGCTGCCAATTCGGTCCGGAACTTTCGTTTGGACGAGTTCCTTTACAGCTTGTTTAGGACTGCTCGATGTCGGCTGCCGCTGTCAGTGTCGTCGAGTGCTTTTTCTGAGACGAATAGTCCATGTCGGTGCTTACGGATGCTTGGGAATCTGGTGGCCTTCGTGTTCCTGGCTGCCCATGATTTTGTCATACAATTCCGACTGTAGAACGCGCACGACGGTGGTTAGGCCCTCGATTCCCATCGACCAGCCGGGACGCATGCCCATTGCTTCGCGACGGCCCTCGACTCGGGCCGTGTCTTCCATCTCTTCCATGCCCTTCATTCCCTCGTGGCCGGCCATTGGCTTTTGCGCGGCTTCGGGCTGCATGTCCATCTTGCTGTGATCGGGTTCGCCATTCGGTTTCGGAGGCGCCATCTTCTGGGGCATTTCTTTCATATCCATGCCGGGCATGTCTTGTTTTTTCATGTCCATACCCTTCATGTCCATGCCGGGCCTCTTCGGGCCTTTGTCAGTAGGCATTTTCATCCCAAGCATGACTTGAGGATACCCCAACACTTTGAGTTGCTCAGGCGTGGAATTGTCACGGATCAACGGGCCGGCTTGTGAAGACATCGAATTCATCATGTGGTGGAACATGTGGCAGTGCAGGGCCCAATCCCCCGGATTGTTGGCGATGAACTCGACTTCACGTACCTGGGCCACTCCGACCAACACGTTGTTGCTCGGATACCAAGCCGACTCCGGCAAACGGCCACCTTCGGTGCCCGTAATCCAGAACGTATGCCCGTGCAGATGCAGGGGATGGTGATCCATCACGCTGAAATCCAGAAAGCGAATTCGCACACGCTCGCCCAGCTTGCAGAGCAGGGGCGTGGTGAGCGGGCCGGAGCGGCCATTCAACGTCAGGAAGTTCCATTCCATCGACAGCGTGTCCGGAACCGTCGAATTCGGACGAAGTTGGAATCCCTGAGCAATGAGGACGAAATCGCGATCCACCGCCGGCTCGTGAGTCTTAGCGGGATACACGATGAAGAGTCCCAACATGCCCATCGCTTCCTGCATGCCTTCGTGCGAGTGATAGAAAAACGTCCCCTCCTGATGAACGGTCCATTCGTACGCGAATTCTTGACCTGGTTCGATCGGATCCTGATTCAGGTACGGAACGCCATCCATGTCATTGGGGAGTTCGAGCCCGTGCAAATGCAACGTTGTCGGCTCCGGCAGTTTGTTGTGAAGGACAATTCGAACGCGATCACCCTGGTTGAGTTCAATGGTCGGTCCGGGCATGTCTCCGTTGTAGCCATAGGTGTCCATCCAAACGCCGGGCAATAACTCCCGTCGGACTGGCTCGGCGATGAGGTGAAACTCTTTGGCTCCGTTGACTTCTTCCCAGGCGAGCTTTTTCAGGTCGGGTGCGTGGATCGGTACGGGCGGCAACGTGGTATCGCGATAGCCGGGCACCATCTTGCCACGGTCAGTGGGGCTTCCGACCGGCCCCCCCAAGCCGACGTGTGTACGGGGATACTCGCCCGCATCCCTTTCAGTGCCAGGACTCTGGTGCTTCTCGTGCTCGCCCTTCGGCGGCCTACCTGTTGGGGCGGCACCCGGCTGTTCGGCGGGTTTCTCTTGCGCACGTCCCAAAGCCGTACCAGCCACGAAAATACCGGCCGCGGCCGCACCTTTGACGATAAAGTTTCGACGGTCGTCGGAATGGTTCATCTCTATCTCCGGGCGGTAGCTGGCTAAAGTTGGAAGACCTCGCGACGTTTTGGCCGGACTCCGAACGCTCGCGGATTCCGCATCAAGTCAACCCGTCAGTAACTTTAGCGCGGCTTGGGTGTGGCGTCGATATGGCCGCCGCCGACCGCTGGAGGCGGTTCCGTCAATCCGCCGGTTAGCAGCATTCCACGGATGGCAATATCGGATTCACGATAGGTCTTGAGACTCTCCACGAATTCAGTCTCAAGCGTCATGTGCAAGCGCTGCGCGGTGAGCACGTCCGCCCACGTGGCCCGCCGATCTTTGTAACTTTGTTGTAGTAGTTCTGTGGCCTCTTTGGCTTTCGGCAACATTGTGGCCTGGTACTCTTCGACACGCTGCCAAGCGGAGAGGTAAGTGCGATACTCGGCGGCCAATCGCGTCTGAAGTTGCAGCTCCAGCCGCCGCGCATCGGCGTGCGCACGCGTGAGATCGGCTTGAGCCTGTTGAATCGTGCCTCGATTCTTGTCGAAAAATGGGACCGGCAACCCGACGTTGACACCAGCCGTGGTGTAACCAGCTTCGATGTTACGACCGACTCTGGCATTGATGAGCACATTCGGAATCGGCTGAACTCGTTCGCGTTCGAGTTGGATTTCATCGTGTTGAATCTTCTGACGGGCAGCCACCAGTTCAGGACTGCAACTCAGTAGCTGTCCGAGGGCAGAGTCATAGTCGAGCGGCTCTTGCGTGGTCGTCAGATTGTCTTCCAGCGTTGTCGATGAAAGCTGCGGAACTCCAGCCAAGGCCGACAGCGTGCGCCAGGCCTGTTGAACGTCATTCTCGGTGTCCTTCAATCTCAATTGATCGCGTTGCAACTCCACCTCGGCCTGCAACACGGCCGATGCCGTGGTCTGACCCAGGTTCAGCATTTCGCGCTGAGTTTGGAGATTGTCTTCGCCGTTGGCGACCAACCGCCGTTGAATCTCGACGACCCGCTGCGCGGCGAGCGTGCGGTAGAACTGCGCCCGGATGTCATTGAGGACGCGCTGCTGTTGAGCCTGCGAGATGGTCACCGCGATTTGCGCCCGCTGCGCATATTTAGCGCGACTCAGACGCAGCTTGCCCCCGGTGACGATCTCCTGGTCGACATAGCCGCCTTGCAACTCGCCCGCAGTACCCCTGACACCAATCTGTTCGCTTGTGTAGCCAATCACGGGATTGAACGGCAGCCCGGCCTGATACGCTGCTCCCTGTTCACCCTGCAACTGGGCACTCGCTTGGACGAGTGTCGGATTGTTGGCCAGCGCCATCCTCTCCAAATCCTGCAAAGTCAAAGCCGGTGGCTCCTCCACTGTCACAACGGGTGGGACTAGGTGTTCGGCATGCGATTGCGACTGGGGGACTTCCTCTTGATGGTTAACCACCTGGTTCAGTGCTGCGGGAGTTGTAGTGGCTTCACTTGCAGGCTCATGCATGGAGCTAGGAGTGTTTGGAGCATTCATTACCCGGCGAGCAACCTGAGGGACCGCACGTTCTTTGCGCGAAATTCCGCGAGACGGCGATGTTGCACAACCGGTGATACTGAAAACGAATGCAAAAAGAAATGCGGTTGTGAGGAGCTTTGGATTCATGATCACCTGATCACCTTCCAGTGTGGGGTTAACCAAGACTGGTGGGTGCAACGTTCGGATTCTGGACTGGCCCGACCGACGTAAGCCGCATCGTGTAGTGCTGGCGTAGTGCAGGACGCCCCCTTTTGTCGCTAACTGACGCTGGCGCCCGTTCGAGATACCGATTTTATCGGTTATGCCTGCTTACCATGTTTGGGAATACTCCCGGTTGCCCGGAAAATATCATGGCCTGGGGCAATATTTACCGAATATCCCTATTTTGCGGCGCCAGTCCGGACTGTTCTCCCGCGCTTCAGGGATGTGTGAGATTTACCGCATTGATTCGGGGATTGGCTCATTGCCCAAGAATATGCCCAAGCGGTCTTGTTCCGCAGGCGACTGAGGAAGCCGAGAACTGACTCAACCCAGCGTGGCTCAATCCCCGGCGCTCCCGATGCGATGGATTTCTTTTTCATAGTTCGTAGTTCATTGTCATAGATCGAGATTATTTGCCGAGCGGTGGCAGCCAGACCGGACCGTTGCAGCCACAGATACCAGTCGTGAGCTTTTCGGCCTCGGGCGGGCCCCAAGTGCCTGGTTCGTAGTCATGCACGGGCGTTGCCAATCCCAAAATGGGTTGAACAACCGCCCACGCGGCCTCCACACCGTCCTGACTCGCGAAGAGGGTGCCGTCTCCCGCCATGGCGTCGCCCAAGAGCCGCTCGTAGGCGCCCATCTCATCGCCGGGCGGGTGATCGACCACTTTGAGTTCAGTGGGATCGCCAATCAATTCCTCGCCGGGCCGCTTTACCCGCGCACCGATGGCAATCGTCACGTCGGGGCTTAACCGGAAGCGCACATAGTTCGCCTGGCCGGGGCAAAGTTTGCTGAGTGCGGGCGGCTTGAGCATGACCAGCACTTCGGTCATCGTCGTCGGGAGACACTTGCCCGACCGGATGAAGAAGGGCACGCCGTCCCA
>JBKJSI010000787.1:0-20911 GCA_046595915.1 Pirellulaceae bacterium | reverse complement strand
TTCGCTTGAGCTCGTGATGATGGTCATCATTCTGCTTTTCGTACCTCGTGAAGTGGTGGGCATCTGCTTTCTCGGTTTCGCGATTGGCGAATCACTTAGTGCATCCGCCCTTCGCATCGCAGGCGGCATCTTTACCAAAATCGCCGACATCGGCTCCGATCTCATGAAGATCGTGTTCAATGTGAAGGAAGATGATCCTCGCAATCCCGGCGTGATTGCCGACTGCACCGGTGACAATGCCGGCGACTCGGTCGGCCCTACCGCCGACGGATTTGAGACCTATGGCGTCACTGGTGTCGCGCTTATCTCCTTTATTACGCTGGCGCTCAAAGACCCAGAAATTCAAGCCAAACTCATCGTGTGGATCTTCGCCATGCGATTCTTGATGGACTTCATGTCTGGCCTTAGTTATTTCCTCAATCAGGCGATTTCGGTAGCGCAGTACAAAGGCAAGAAAGAATTCGATTTTGAACAGCCGCTGACGCGATTGATTTGGATTGCGGCCATTCTGTGTATCACCACTTCTTTCGGAATGAGTTGGCTTTTGATTCGAGATATCGAATTCAACGGCAAGCCGATGCAGGGACTATGGTGGCAACTCGCCAGCATTATCAGTTGCGGCACACTCGCTGCGGTATTGATTCCCGAGTTCACGAAGATTTTCACCAGTTCCCACTCCAAGCATGTCCACGAAGTGGTAACCGCTTCGCGAGAAGGAGGCGCTTCACTCACGATTCTCTCCGGCATCGTGGCAGGTAATTTTAGCGCGTTTTGGAATGGACTCTTAATCGCCGGGCTGATGTTCGTTGCTTTGTTTGTGAGCGGCCTCGAATTGGCTGACAGCAAGATGATGTTTGTCGAACTTACGAAGGACGCTCCACTCGTTGACGTCGGTTCGGTGTTCGCATTCGGTCTCGTCGCCTTCGGCTTCCTCTGCATGGGGCCCGTTACCATCGCGGTCGATAGTTATGGTCCGGTTACGGACAATGCTCAGTCGGTTTTCGAACTCGCTCAAACCGAGTCGATTCCAGGAATCAGCGAGGAAATCAAACGCGACTTCGGATTCACGCCCGACTTTGAGCGAGGCAAGCACTACCTCGAAGCGAACGACTCCGCGGGGAATACCTTTAAAGCAACCGCGAAACCGGTGCTCATCGGCACCGCGGTGGTCGGCGCCACGACGATGATCTTTTCGATCATTCTTGTGCTCGGCAAAGAAGGAATTTTGCGCCTCAATTTGACCGATGCTCCAGTGCTCTTGGGATTCATCTGCGGCGGCGCCGTGATCTATTGGTTCTGCGGCGCTTCGATGCAGGCCGTGACGACCGGCGCTTATAAGGCGGTCGAGTACATCAAGAAGAATATGGACCTAAGTAAAACCGAGGCCGATATTGAGGATTCTAAAACCGTCGTGCGAATTTGCACCCAATACGCCCAAGCGGGCATGTGGAACATCTTCATCGCGCTTTTGACAATCACGCTTGCCTTTGCGTTTTTCGATCCCAACTTCTTCGTCGCCTATCTCGTCGCGATCGCGATCTTCGGTCTCTATCAGGCGATCTACATGGCCAACGCGGGTGGCGCTTGGGACAATGCCAAGAAGCTGGTTGAAGTCGATTTCAAGGAAAAGGGAACGGCAGTGCATGCCGCGACGGTGATTGGCGACACGGTCGGCGATCCGTTCAAGGACACGTCGTCTGTGGCTCTCAACCCGATCATCAAGTTCTCGACGCTCTTCGGCCTCTTGGCCGTTGAAATCGCGGTGATGATCAAGGGAAAAGCCGAGAAAAGCAACTCCCTTGACTACACGCCTTATGTCGGCCTCGTCTTCCTAGCGATCGCGCTGATCTTCGTTTGGCGGTCGTTCTATGCGATGCGAATTCCAGAACGGGCGGGTGCGAAAAAGGCCAAGGCGCACTAATCGTTTCGACAATTTGAAAGATAAAAAGGGCCGCGATCCTAAATAGGATTAGCGGCCCTTTGCTATGAATTCGAGCGTCTGCGATTAATAGTCGACTAGCTCGAACTCGAAGTCGAGAGTCCATTCGCCGCGCTGGTGAACGCGGAGTTCGTTCGCGTGCCGACTGTCTGAATGGCGCCGACGCATACCATGACGATCAAGGCCAGCATGACGGCGTATTCCACTGCGGTCGGGCCATCTTCGCTCTTGAGGAATCGTTGAAGTCTGGCGAATATCCGGTTGACTAGCTTGGTGGTCATGGCGCCGCTTTCGCTGCGAGAGTTGATTTTGAGCGAAACTACGAGTCCATGCCGATGGCCTCGCCTCCCTACTGAAACGTATGTCAGTTCCGCCCATCCGCAAATCGAAGAAGGCGTTTACCTGATAATTCGTTCGCATATCGGGAAAATCGTGGACCGATTGCAACGATCGGGCCGGTTTGGCGGACAGGGCCTTTTCCTGCGGGGGAAAGTCGCCAAGAATCGGGGCGGTTTGAATCAAGAAAATCGCCGCCCTCCGCTGAAAGTCCTTCGCCATGACCGGTCCACAGAGCTTGGAATTTGTCCTGCGTTTCCTGCATATGGTCGGGGCGGCGGGGCTTTTGGGCGGAATCTTCTTCATGCGATTTGGCCTGTGGCCGTCGCTCGCCGGGGTCGGAGCCGAGGAGCGGGGACGGATTTTTGGCGCGGCAGCCAGAAAATTTGCGCCGTGGGTCGGTGTATTTGCAGCATTTGTTCTTTTGAGCGGCATTTACAATATGATTGGCGCTTCGCGGTATTCGTTTCCGGGCAAATACTACAACCCCGTCGTGGGCGTGAAGTTAATCCTTGGTTTAGGCGTAATTGGGTTGCTGTCGATCCTCTGCGGGCGAACCGGAACCGCCGAGAAGTTCCGCAAGAATGCAGCGATGTGGCTGGACCTCTGCCTGGGGCTGACGTTGGCCATCGTGCTAATGGGCGGGCTTCTGCGGATTGCGAAACGAGTGGAAAAGGCGCCTAACGTGATTACGGAAAAACCGTAACCGCGCGCTGGGTTATGCGCGACGCCAAATCGAAATTGCGGCAAACAGCGCTTCCAAATCGCGCGAGTTTGGTGAATCATAGAGGGTGGGCGTGCGGTCGACGCTTTCTCTTGGAGGACACCGAATGGAACCCCGCGTCGAAGCACTTTTTATTCTCCGGCAAGCGCGAGATCTGCTTGCCGATCGCTTAGCCGAGCGAATCGTCGCCAGCAAGAACGAGATCTTGGAAGAAGCGGGCGGCATGCTCTTTGGCAGCGAGATCGATTCGCTGTTCGAGCATATCGGCGGCAAGCTGATGCACGTTTCGCAGATGATTTCCTCGCTGCCTAGCGAAGAACCATTGACCGATGTTGCCGAGCCGCCGAGCGGCGATAATTTTTCCTCTAGCTCGCAATTGATTCTCAGCGACTATCCCACGCAGGAATTGAACTCCTCGCAGTCGAGCGTGCTCGCGCTACCAGGTTTGCCCGCGCCTGAGGCAGCTCGAGCAGAAGCGATGACTCAAGCGATTGAAACGCCGCCTGCGAGTTTTCAGGACTTTGCCTCGCGCGTACGGACGGGTGACTTGGGTTCAGCCGGAACCATTCTCGCAGAACTATTTGGCGTCGAGGGTTCGCGGGGACAGCAATGTGCGATTCGCTTTGCTGAACAGTTGAGCGCGGATCAAGGCTTCTGGGAATCGGCGATGCAGCTTCGCGGGGAGCTCACTTCCAGTAGCCACAATGGCGCGCTTTTGCTCTTGCAGAAGTGTTTTGGGCTGAGCGGAGTGGAAGCGATTGGAGTATTGCAAAACTTGCGCGCTCGGATTGCGTCATGAGCACGGCGCAGCGAAAGATCATTGCTGCGGCGAATCCCATTGAAACCGCGGCCGCGCTCTTTTCTTCTACAGCACTCGACGCGATCGGTCGTCGCGGGCGATTTATCACGGCGCTATCTGGCGGTTCGACGCCTAAGAAACTCTTTGAACGGCTGACGGAGTCGCCCTATCGTGATGCGATCGATTGGCGGAAGGTGATTTTTCTCTGGGGCGATGAACGGAGCGTTCCGCCGAGTGATCCTAATAGCAATTTTGCGATGGCGAATAGTGCGTTACTCGCGCCACTTGGCATTCCCTCTGCCAATATTTATCGCATGGAGGCGGAGCGACAAGATTTGGAAAAGGCAGCTGGCGAATACGAAGTTCGCCTTCGTGGAATGTTTCTAGAAGGCGATTCCGGCGAGCGGATTGACCTTGTCCTTTTGGGAATGGGTGCGGATGGACATACGGCTTCGCTTTTTCCGGGAACGAAGGCGCTCGGAGAAACGACCAAATGGGTGGTGGCTAACGAAGTTCCGCAGCTCAAGACTTGGCGGATGACGCTGACCTATCCAGTGATCAAGGCCGCCCGAAAGGTGATGTTCCTGGTGACCGGCGGCGACAAAGCGGCGATTCTTAAGGAAGTGTTATCTGGCCCGGATGATGCGGCCAGGCTTCCTAGCCAAGCGGTTTTGGCCAGTCAGGGTGAGACGATTTGGGTTCTTGATGAAGCGGCGGGCGGGTATTCCAAGACTTAGTTCGTCGCTTGGCCGGTTCAGACCTTCCCGCCTCGTTCGCATTGATGCGAAGTGAAAAAGGCTTGTTTTTGCGAAGATGCCAAGATGCTGAAGATGCGCCTTCACGTCGACGCGCATCTTGGGGCGCATCTTCGGTAAGTTGGTTTTGCAAAGGCCTTACGAAGCGCCACAATAAATCTGCTCGATGTATTGCGGAGATACAGATCCTAAACCACCAGACAAGAAACGAGTTTTCGATACCGGTATCGCCCCCAGTACCGGCAGTGCTAGCAATTCAAGTTGTGGCTGGGTAAATTGCGGTGAGTTTAACGGACGGTGTGGCCAGATTGTCGCATCTTGAATGAAAGGGATACTCGAAATGCGGACTCGTGGGGTGGGCGGAATTTGTTTGGTGATAGCGCTACTCGCAACGCTGACGGCGATTGATGTTGCTTCGGGACAGGGGCCTATTCGACGACGAATTGCGCAGCGGCGACTAGAAAAACAATGCGAATGTGAATACCAGCAGGCAGTTTGCGATTGTTACCGCAAATACCCGGACGATGGAGACCCAATAAACGACATCTCGCGAAAGAACTGTCTTAATAAAGCCCATAGTTATTGTGTCGGTTGCAAAACCGGATGTAATTCCTGCACGCAAGCTCACCCATCTGAAATAGCAAAATGCAGTTGTGACATCTCTCCGAGACGGCTAACCGAAACCTGCCAGCAATGGTCAGATCGAGTTCGTTGCGAATGCAAGGAGCAATGCTTGAAAACTCATGGTGCCGAATATTGCGAACTGCATTGCGGAGAGTTTGCCGATTGTATTTTACAAGGCTGCCTGCACGATCCAGATCTCATGGATTGCCAATGCCCATTTCCTAAGCCACCGCCACCTCCAAAGTAAAGCACGCTGAGACAACGAAATGGGTTGAGTAGCGTCACAAGAAATGAGGGTGACGCTACTCTTTGGCGACAAGTATAAATGAAGATAAAGATGTCAGATTGCTCATTTTTGGTGGTCTTAAGTAATACCGGTTTCCCTCGGACGTTTTCCTAATTAACGCAACGTCTCGTGGGATTAAATTCGGATCCTCAATCCAAAATCGCATGTAATCATCGTTTATGAAAATGCCGAGGGGATTCGGAAGTGTTTCTTGGACAAGACGTAACTGATAAGCATCTGGGGTTGGTGAACTTCGGAAGCTATCTCGCACCGAGTTGATTTCAAACGCTAGTTTCCAAGCGGCGCCCTCCGTAACTCCGTTCAAGGACACATGAAGAAATTCTTTCTCATTGAGTAGCCGGTATCCATTTGCAGATTCTATTCGCACCCAAGTCAAGACTGGGAATTCTTTGCCATCCAGGTTTTTGCGAGTAGATGTTCCATTGAACTTGTAAACTTCGGATAATCCCTCTTTGCGGCTAATCCAATTGCAGAAGCAAAAAGCATCATCGATTGAGAAAGCCATGGCTGGGCGATTAGGCTTGCATTCGTCGGCATCGTTGAGTGACTTAATGTCGATTAGCTTTGGAATGGGTGATCCATTGGGGTAATTTGGAATCTCTGCCAGGAACTGCTCGTAGTGCTTTCGAGTTACCGGCGTGAGCGCTACCCAAAGTGGCTTAGAGAATCCGACGCTGATTCTCTGGTGACCGGATGCAAGATCCAAATACTCAGCTGTCCCCGCTTCAATTCTCCGCAACTCCATTCCGACGGCATTTGTTGTCCAGTTTGCGTTCGCGGGCGGCGACGCCGGCTTTCGATTTGGTACTGTGTTGGGGTTAAGGTTTATGAGCCATTCTGAAAGGCTATGAACTAGACATTCTGCGTTTGACCTCATCGCTTCAACATCAGTCCATCGTACTGCGTTTGCCAATGCGACAGGTTCATAGGTTGCGAGTACTGCAAATCCACCATACTGTGTCGCCAGATCGCCATTTGCATTCGTCAGCTTCACCCAAGGTTCCGGCGAACCTCGCCAGGTCATTGCTTCGCGAACGATTGATTCTCGCATCTTTGGATCAGGATCGAACTTCAACAATCGTCGCATAGTGCGATCATCGTCCAAATAGAGCAACAGAATTGCTGCTCGAGCCTTTCGCCTTAGCGGAGTCGTCGCATCAAAACAGGTCGATTCTAGAGCCTGTTTTGCATCTGGCACGGATGCGCCCTTTAGAATTGCCGAAAACAACTCAGGCTCGGCGTCTTCCAGCATTTCTGCCACTGATGCAAATGTCTCTTTTCCCAAACGCTGAGCCAACAGTCCGCCTCGAAGTCGAACATGAGGCTCCTTTGAGTTTTCCAAGAGTGCGTTGACCATTGGAAGATACTTGGTGTCTTTTCCCAGTTCGTCCAATAGACTTGGAACCTCCGATACTTTTCCGTGAATAAACTGGCTCACTTCCGCATAACGCCGCGCCTGATCCGCACTCGCGGCCTTACTGTATTGATCAATCGCCAAAGCCCCAAAAATCAACGCCGCCACCGTCGCCACCGTTGTCGCCGCAACCCTTCCGGCGTGATACCTCCCCGCCGCCCGCAGATACTTTGTCTGCTTTTCATTCCGCGACGAGCTAGGCACCACCATTTGCATCGCCGCAAATTCTCGTAACGTCGGTAAAAACTGCTTTTGCGGCTTGCGCTGCCAGAGTTCGCTGAGTTCTACCAGTCTCGCAACGGCGCGGCCGCGCCAGGTGCTTTTGCGGGCGAGTTCTACCCAGTTTCGGACCGGTTCCACAAGGAAATCATGGGCGAGTTGATAGCCTTCGGTGCTGCTGAGGCCGAGGTCGCCGCCTTCTTCGTTTCGGGTGGGGGTGATGAGTTTCAGGTCTTCTGAAAGCACTCGAATCGCTTCGGTGCATTTCGTTCCCGCGCCGGCGCTTAACAGACGGGCGCGAAGGTCTTCGATGGATTTGACGTTCGCTTTGAGAGGCACTCCTTGGGGGGGTAGGAGTTCGTTCAAGATGTCGGCCACAACGCCAGCGAGGCGGCGATAGGCCGGTGGGCCAGAGGAGGTCTCAAATATCTCATACAAATAAGCCGCGCAGGCTCCTTCGACACCGCCCTGCTTGCGGAGCATTTGAGGCGTCCAAGGCAACACCCGCGAGATCTGAGCAAACATCACCAAATGCACCGCGACGACGCGCCCGTTATTGGAAAGCCCCTCGATCGCTTCGCGAATGAAGACTTGCTGTTCACTGGTGAGAGGTTCCGACGCGCGCGGAAGTATTCCATGTGCGCGGCCCATCCCCTCAAGAATGCGCTGCGCATGACGCCGGTCGAGCAGTTCCAGCGAACGAACATTCCGATTCTCGACAAGCGGCACATCGATCCACTGCATGATCTCCGTGATGCCAGACCAATAGTCGTCCCGCACGACAAACAGCGATTGCAGCGTTTTTCCATCGCAGTGGCGTAAGGCCTCAGCGAGAGTGCGCCGATCCTCGGTGGTGGCGGTTGTTGACCAAGATTCAAACTGATCGAGAATAATCAGAATCTTGCGATATCCAAAAACATCGCCTTCATCTTTTCGCAGGTTGCTGAGGAGCTTGCTCAGTGAACCCGCTTGAGTTTTTTGGCGAAAGCGAGAGAGGATCGCCTGCTCAATTCGCCCTGCTAAATCACCGCTGTGACACTCGATGACGATTGAGCAGATATCTGAGTCGAGTTGATTGATGAGTCCCGCGCGAACGAAGGAGGTTTTTCCCGCGCCGCTGGGGCCATAGAGCACGCCTGCGCTGGCGTACTCATCCACGCTGTCGCAAGACGCCCATTTTTTCCAAAAATGAATCGATTCGGGCAGACCTGATCGCTCTCGCGGGCCGGGGATGAGATCCAAATATTGGACCCCATCTTCCTCCGAGTAGGGACGGAGCCCCTTGGGCTCGACGCGCAGCGGCCTTTGATGGGAACTCGACGGGTACGATGCCGGAGTGTGGGAATCGGGCGAATCAACCGCCGTCGGCTGGCCGGAAACGACTGCCCCGGTCACTGATTCATGCACCACGGCAGCTGCCAAGCAA
The DNA here is from genome assembly GCA_046595915.1 of Pirellulaceae bacterium. GTDB lineage: Bacteria > Planctomycetota > Planctomycetia > Pirellulales > Pirellulaceae > JBKJSI01. Next base: position 12,368 of record JBKJSI010000787.1, on the reverse strand, counting down.
GCCTTTAGATCATCTTCCAAATCGGTCGCCGAAGCCGGGCGCTCACTCATTCGCTTTCGCAAACAGCGATGAACAATATGCTCAACATCTTCCGGCACCAGCGGATTGAGTTGCCGAAGCGGCGTCGGCTCATCATGCAAGATCGCTTCAAAAATCGCCCCGCGCGAAGGCCCAGCAAAGGGATGCGTTCCACTGAGCATCTCATAGAGGATCACTCCGAGCGCCCAGATGTCACTTCGCCCATCCGTGCGGTGCGACTCGCCGCGCACCTGTTCCGGCGCCATATATTTCGGCGTGCCGGCGGCGCTGGGAGCGGTATCGAGGTTGATCGCTCCCAAGGCAAGACCAAAGTCAGAGAGTTTCACTCTTTCGGTTTGGTCAAGCAGCACATTACTCGGTTTCAGATCGCGATGGACAATACGGCGACTATGTGCATGAATCAGCGCCTGCGCGATTTCGATTCCCAGCTCCAGCGCACGAGCGATGGAGAGCCGCTTGCGCTTCATTAATTCATGGAGCGTGTATCCATTGACATACTCCATGATGATGAGCACGCCTTCATTTTCATCATCGACAAGGTCATAGATTTTCACGATGGCGGGATGATCGAGTCCGGCGATGAACTTGGCCTCATTGCGCGCGAGCTCGGTATCATCCAGATGCCGACCTATTTGCCGCTTGATGGCGACCTTGCGATTGAGGTTGAGGTCAAGTGCCAGGTAGACGCCGCCAAATCCGCCCTTGCCGAGAGAGCGATGAATTCGATATCGATTGCGAAGCACTTCGCCCGAGGCCAAGTCGGGAATCACCGGATTCTCAATGTTGTCCGCCGTGAATCCAAAATTGAGATCAGGCTTAGCGGCCTTGGTTGGCCCCGAAGGCGACGCGCCAAGATCGGATGGACTTTCAGAAGGCGAAGAAGTTGCCATGATTTCACCTTGATCTGACAAATCGGAATGCGAGTTTTTTGCTACGGGGGTCTGGGCGAACGAGGAAAGGACCGCGCCAGAATCAAGCATCGATTCTATACGCTGAAAGCAGGGAGTTGCGACTAAGAAATGCTGCAATTTTGTCAACTGATTTTGATAGCGCCGAATTCTGAATCGCTTGAATTCGATATGAAGAATCTGTATCACAATTCGTGAACTGCCTAGCCGAGCGGTGAGGCGCCGCCGGCTGGCAGCCGCTGGATTGCCTGCGGAATTACCACAATATCTTAGGCAAAAAAGCAGCGCCGCTAGGATGAGTGAGCCTCAATCCGCGTTAATCTAAGGCGAGATTGGCAAAATCGAGATTGAAAGGAGACGGATGCCCCACTTGGAAACGGTAGCCAACGTGAAGCCCCGCACTTGGCTTTCCCGATTACCGCACACTCCCCGGTTCTCGTTGCGCACAGGGCTTCTCCTTTTTTTGGTTCTTGGCACAAGCCTCGGAATGTCCGCGCGATGGGTTCAAGATGTGCGCAAGCGCGGCGAGGCGCAATTGTTGCTAGCAGCTTCTTCCTCAAAGTTCAATTCAGTCAATGGCGAAATCGTCCGCGTTAGTTACGCGCCTGAGCTCAAGCGATCGTGGTTTGTTCAGTGGGTTCGCTATGCTGTGCATCCGGAATACGATCGCCGCTTTGAGGAAATCAGAGTGATCGACTTTTCAACCTTCGACGCTGCAGCCACGGTTGACCTCAAGAGCGTCTTCGCCGTCGAGGCGCTGATTTACTCCGGCTCCTATTCTGAAGAGAGGCTGGCAAATTCCATGCAAGCCCACGGGGTGCGCTCCGTGACCATCCTAGGCCGCCCCGCACTGTCGGCTGTCACGAATAGTCTCAACAAGAAAGCCCCGCCGAAGTTGCTTGAAGAGATTCACGTCGATGTTGACAAACCACCGAGGCCGGAGTTCACCCAGTGGATCAACCGTTCGCCCAATCAAACGCAAGTGGATTTGGAACAAATCACCCCCGAATCCCTGCCGCATTTCGCCAGTCCGTCAAATCTGCAAGAAATGCGGCTGAACGGTCACCAAATCTTCAGACAGGCGATGATCTTTCCCTGGTCTAAAACGATCACGAATCCTTGGCAGACTCCATTGCGATCATTTTTCGATGAACTGGCCGAACGCAAAAAGCTAGTCCGCCTCGATCTAAACTCACCTATTTTGGATGATCCCGTCGCGCTAAGAAAATTCTCTGAGCGATCAAAGATTCACACGTTACAACTAAATAGCTGCAACATCGCGCCGGCTTGTGTTTTGGAATTGAGCCAGCTTAGTTCGCTGGAGGTGCTGGAACTGAATTCTACGCCGCTAAAACCGAAAGATCTGCAGGCACTGTCGAAGATGACTTCATTGAAGGAAATCACGAACCTATGGTGTTCTGACGACGGAGCGGTGCGAGAACTAGAAGCCGCACTGCCGAAATGTAAGTTTTCGCGGCATGCGAAGTGAGAACTAAGTTAAATGCTTCGCCTCAATGTCCCCCCAATGCTTCTCTAAATACTCCACTACCAACCGCCGATGACAATGATTCGGTAAATGCTCACTACAAAGTAAACAGCCGCCCTGAATTAGCTCTTTTGGAACCGTCGCTTCAATCTTCCGCTTATCCATCAACTCAAGAAACTCTTGCTCGTAAACGTTCCAATCCCCATTGTGCTTTTTGTACTTGTCCAGCATCTCCTGCGTCGGCGCGAGCTCAGGCGCATGCACATATTCAATCTCGTAGAGCCCTTTCAAAAAGAACTCCAGATCATCGCGCTTCGCAAAGCCAGCCAACTGAGATGAATTGTTGAGCCGCACGTCGACGATCCGAGCGACGCCCGCTTCATGGAGCTTCGTGAAAAACCTCTGGGCGTTTTTCTTGGTGAAGCCGATGGTAAAGGTTTGAATCGAAGACATCGTTTAGCCGCCCTCATGGGAGGCGGCGGCGACGGCATTGCGGCGATAGGCAATCTCTTCGCCTTGGCGCGTATAAGCTTCGTCGAGCAGTTCCGCTTTCGACCGAAACAGGTCTCGTTCGGGAAACCCCACGAGTTTCAAGAGCCGCGATTCAGCTCGCTCTTGCGTTTCGCACTCGCCGGGGCCGAGGATGTGAACAATCTCAGCCTCACTCTTGAAATGCCGGCAAATCAGAATGGTTCGGTGACAAGTCAACGGATCTTTTTCGGCACACATTAGCGAAATCGTTTGCGACGGAAGTCCCTTGCGAAGGCGGTCGATTCCTCGCTCAAAAGCCGCTGTTTTAGCGATCAAGTCATAACTCGCGAGGTCTCCGATATAGCATTCCTCCTCATCCCGCCGCGCGCCAAGCTCTTCACCCAAAAAGACATATTGAATCTGCCGAGCCACCAGCGCCGCTTTGAGCGGCTCGCGATTGAACTGCGGCGAGTAGCGGCTATAGGGCGATGAGCGAACATCGGCGACAGCGGTAACGCCATTAGCCACCAGCAAGCTAATGAACGCGTCGAGCTCGAGCGTACTATGCCCGATGGTGTAGAGTCGATTTGCAGCTGCGTTTGGCGACATCGCTAAGTCCCTATGATCAAGCCTCAATGATCGTCGCGACGACTTTGTAGTGATAACTGTTAAACTCGGGCGTCAGACTGATACAAAGGTAACAGCCGCCGGGTGGCTTGACAACGAATGAGCATGGAGGCCGGTCGTCGCCTGGGAATCGATCCTTGTATTTCTCATTGAAAAGCGGGTCCGTAATGTTGAGAGTGTACTCGGTTCCGCAATACGTAAATGTCGCTCGATGCCGCTTGCGATAATGGCCATCGCGAAGGTCCACTTCAAACTGTGCGGTGAGTTTCGGCACGTGAATCAGGTAGAGCGACTGTTCTGGCGGACGTAGCTTCAGAAAGCGATCGGCGACTCGGTCGGTGCGATCTTCTCGATCGAGCCAGATATCTTTTGGGCGATTGACAATCGACGGCAATCGCGGCTTCTTAAAAAGGTCATTCACGCGCCGCCAAGGTCGATCGGTCGCGATCAACCAATTTTCCGGCTGCGATGAATCCCTCATCTTTCGAGATAACCGCACCTCGACAAAATCAAGAACTTCGAGCTCTTTGCCATCTTCAAGCAAGATTTCCTCGGGAAATAACTCCGCGCCAGGACGCGAGCCAATAGGCCGAATCCAAGGGCCAAGCTTGTATTGCCTGCCATTGTGAATCACTTCGCGACCCGCGATACAAACACCGGGCCAGTGCTTGATCGACTTCGCGAGAATCAAAAGATGCTTCGCTTCGGCCACGGCAAGTACGAGGGAAGAATGGCGGCAGCCCGGAGCATCGTGACGCCACGAACCACTTCCAAGCTCGTACGCAATTCTAGTTGCCGAAAACGGCTAATCCAGCTTTCACGGCCAAAATTCTGCGAAGAGCCTAAACGCCTGCTCCAACGGCCTCGCCCACTCGCCATTCATTCAAATTCGCGGCATTCTCGCGAATCACGCGACGGTAAAGCGTATCCCGCTCAATCGGCTCTCGGCCGGCTTCGACGATGAGCGCTTTGATGTCGTCAACCGAGAGCATTTGCGGGGTCGTTGCGCCCGCGTCGTGATAGATCAGTTCATGGCGAACCGTGCCATCGAGATCGTCCGCGCCATAGGCCAGAGCCGTTTGCGCGGTCGCGATCCCGAGCATGATCCAGTAGGCCTTCATGTGATCAATATTGTCGAGCATCAGCCGGCTCACGGCCATCGTTCGCAAGTCATCCAGCGCCGAGGGCTTCTTGATATGCGAGAGCCCCGTGTTCTCAGGATGGAACGCGAGAGGAATGAAAGTTTGAAAGCCGCCCGTCTCGTCTTGCAACTCGCGAAGTCGAACTAAGTGGTCCACGCGATGGAACGGCTTTTCGACATGGCCATAAAGCATCGTGCAATTCGAACGAATGCCCATCTGATGCGCCGTGCGATGAATCTCAAACCATTTGCTTGAGTCGGCCTTGTGTTCGCAAATCTGCTCGCGAACTTCGGGATGAAAAATCTCCGCCCCTCCGCCCGGCAAACTCCCGAGGCCGGCGTCGATCATATCTTCCATGATCTCGCGAACGGTCTTCCGCGCGAGAAACTCAAACCAGTTGATCTCTACCGCCGTCCAACCTTTGAGGTGTAACTCGGGATAAGCGTTATGCAGCACCTGAAGCAGGTTGAGATACCACTCATACTTCTTCTGATGATGCAGGCCGCCAACGATATGCATCTCGGTGCAACCATTGTCGACCGCTTCCTTGCCGCGCGCGAGCACCTGCTCATCCGACATCACATAGCCCTTCGCCTCGCGCAAGTCGGAGCGGAACGCGCAGAAGGTGCAGCGATAAACGCAGATGTTCGTCGCATTGAGATGCGTGTTGATGTTGTAATAGCCCGCGTTCCCATTCTTCCGCTCGCGCACGAGATTGGCCAAATAGCCCACTTCCTGCAGCGGCGTCGCCGGATCGAACAAGAACATGCCATCGTCAAAATTGAGTCGCTCGCCCCCTTCGACCTTTTTCGTAATCGTCTCAAGGCTCGGCTGATATCGGATCATGGTATTTTTCACAGGCGCAAAATAGGCAAGAAAGCAGTGCTGCGATCGCTTCAGCCCTAATCATTCCCAAAAAGGGCCATTTCTCAAGGGCGCAACCGCCAATCGAGGCAGATATTTACCCGCAAAAACACCCAGCAAATTAACCACCCAAACCGGCTCCATTTAAGGCATAATGGGCAAACTGGAGCGGAACTTTTTTGTCTGGAGATAACGGAACATGCGATTCCCTAGATTGATCCTGGTGGCGGTAATCGTCGCCAGCGGACTTTGCGTAACAACGATTGCCCAAGACGCGAAGCCCGAGCCGGGCGCCAAATCCCGCTACTGGATTTTCCTCGTGACGGGCAAAAGCGCCGCCGGCGTTCCCAAAGAAGAGATCGCCGCCAAGCAAAAAGCTCATATCGACAATTTTAAACGTCTGGCGGAACAAAAAGTCCTCTTCGCCGCGGGCCCGATGGCGGACCCAGAAAAGACCAAACGCGGCATCATTCTGATTGAGGCGGAGGATGTAAAGCAGATCCCCGATTTCTTTATGGTTGATCCCTACGTCAAAGAGGGATTCATGAAGATCGACGCCAACAAGATCACCAAGATGGTCGGCGAAACGAAAATCAATCTCACCGAGCAGGGAATGGATGAACTGCGGATCGCCATTTGGGATCGAGCCACCGGCAGCGCGGGAAGAGTCGATGCCGAAATGAAAGTAGCTCAGCAAGCGCATGAGGACTATTGGACCAAATGGAGAGCGGCCAAGAAGCTGTCGCTCCGTTGTCGTTTTGCCGACGACTCGCCACACTTTGGCATCGTCATCTTTCCTAAGTCCGATGACGAAGAAATCAAAAAACTGCTCGATGGAGACCCGATGGTCTCAACCAAGATGATTAACTACTCCCTCATGCCCCAGTATTTGATGAAGGGCGCGCTGAGCGTCGAGTAAATGCTATTTCATCGCCACGCTTTCGGGTGCCACTGTCTGGCTTGTCCAGCAGTGCGTGGCTCAAAACGGCATTGCTACCTGAAAAACTGGATTGGACGATGCAATAGTTTGTCGCTCTCTCTGACACGTCACACGCCTGCCAGTTATCCCCACCATGAATGACGAAGCTTCTTTCAGACCCGAATCAAAATCACGCCGGCGAAAAATGAGCAATTACTTGCAATTCGCCGGATGCGTTTTTATCGCGATTCTCGGCGCTTATCTGGTGATTGCTTATCTGGCGATCCCCATGCTCTGGAGTCGCTACGAAGGGCGCCATCCAGCGCTCGTCGATGCCGCAGTAATAACGCAAACCGGCGATCATCACCCCGGCGACCCCGTCAACATCGCCCTGATTGGAACTGAAAGCGATTTGAAAGCCGCGATGAAAAAAGCGGGCTGGGTGCCCGCCGATCCGCTGGGTCTGCGGAGCGATGTGGAGATTGCAGAAGCGACCGTGCTAAAGCGAAAGTATGAAACCGCTCCGGTTAGCAATTTGTATTACTGGGGACGAAAGGAAGACTTCGCGTTCGAGCAACCCGCCGCAAGTAATCCCAGCAAGCGACATCATGTGCGATTTTGGAAATCAACCCAGTTAGATTCGCAAGGCCGCCCCCTCTGGGCAGGCGGCGCGACCTTCGACAAAAGCGTCGGCCTCAGCCACACCACCGGCCAAATCACGCACCACATCGAAGGCGATGTCGACGCCGAACGCAAACATCTACTCGGCACACTCGAAGATGCGAAATGCGTCGAAAGCATCCAGTGGATCGAACACTTCCACACCATTCTCGAAGGCTTTAATGGCGGCGGCGACAAATGGCACACCGACGGGCGCTTGCCCCAAGTTGAGTTGACAAGCGATACGCCATCGCCCGCCAACCCTGCTCCGTAAGGAGGCCTCATGAGCGACCCGGAATTCCTTCCCTTCCGCGCCAAACTTAACGAGTATGAACTCGAAGCGGAATCCCTCTTTCAAGCAGCCAAGTCAGGCAACAACGAAGCCCTCTGGGCATTCAAATGGGAACACCCACGCTACCGAGGCAAAGGCGTCGAGGAAGTTCATCCCACAGACCTTACTCTCGACGACGCGCAATGCGTAACCGCGCATAAGTACGCCTTCAATACCTGGGATGACCTCAAAACCTTCGCCAACGCCATTCGCGAAGACGCATCACTCAAACAATTCGAAGACGCCGTGGAATTAGTCGTCGCCGGCGACGTGAGATCGCTAGCCGCACTCCTCGAAAAGCACCCCCAGCTCGTCCGAGCGCGTTCAACCCGCCGCCATCGCGCAACGCTCTTACACTACGTCGCCGCCAACGGCGTCGAAAATGGCCGACAAACAACACCGCCCACCGCCGTCGAAATCGCCAAACTCCTCCTCGATAGCGGCGCCGAAGTCGACGCTGTCGCCGACATGTACGACGTCAAATGCACGACGATGAGCATGCTCCTCTCCAGCTGCCACCCCGCTAACGCCGGCCTGCAAGTCCCGCTAGCGGAAACGCTACTCGACTATGGCGCCGAAATGATCGGCCCCGGCACAAAGTGGAAGTCGTCGGTCATGACCGCCCTCACCTTCGGCTATCTTCCCGCCGCACAGGCACTAGTCCGCCACGGCGCACCAATCGAAGATATTTCCGCTGCCGCCGGCGTCGGACTTCTAACCGAAACAAAGCAACTCTATCCGACAGCTAGCGCCCTCGAACGCCATTCGGCGTTAGCCCTCGCCGCCCAACTTGGCCAAACCGAAGTCGTCGCGTTTCTACTTGATCAAGGCGAAGACCCCAATTGCTTTAATCCACCAGGAATGCACGACCATTCAACGCCACTACATCAGGCCGCATACGCGGGCCACATCGAAGTTGTTCGACTGCTCGTCACCCGCGGCGCGCGGCTAGACCTTCGCGACAAACTTTACAGCGGTACGCCACTCGGCTGGGCGGAACACTGCGGCCAACCCGAAATTGCCGAATTCATAAGGCAGGCGGGTGGCGATGCTATGACTAATCGCCAATAACCTTCGCCAGCGCATCAACCACAATATCCAGATTCGATTCCGTCAGCCCCGCAACATTAATGCGCCCGCTGCTGACGATATAAATGCCAAATTCCTTCCGCAGCGAATCGACCTGCACCGGCGTCAGCCCGGTATAAGAAAACATACCCCGCTGCTTCAGCAAAAAGGAAAAATCCTTCGAGACTCCTTTCAGTTTGAGTTTCTCAACCAGCAGCATCCGCATGCGCTGAATGCGTTGTCGCATCGCCGCAAGCTCCTGCTCCCATTGGGCTCGCAGCGCGGGATCAGAGAGCACCGTGCTGACAATCGCACCGCCGTGCGAAGGCGGATTGGAATAGTTTGTGCGAATGCAGATTTTGATATGGCTCAAAGCCGCCTTAGCGGCATCGGGCGAACTGGCGACCAAGGTAAGGGCGCCTACACGCTCGTTGTAGAGCCCAAAGTTCTTCGAGAAGGAACTGCACACGAGGAGCTCTTGGCCAGGGCGCGCAATCTCGAGCAGGCCATGAGCATCTTCGCGAAGCCCATCGCCGAAGCCTTGGTAGGCAAAGTCGACAAGCGGCAACAGGCCATGATTTTGAATGATGTCGCCGATGGTGCGCCATTGCTCTAGCGTCGGGTCGCAGCCCGTTGGGTTGTGGCAGCAGGCATGCAAGCAAACGATGTCGCCCGCCGGAATGGACTTCAGTGCCGAGGCGAAAGCGTCGAATTCAATTCCGAGTTTTGCTGGGTCGTAATACGGAACATACTCCGTTTGTAGTCCTGCCGACTGAAAAACGTTCTGGTGATTTTCCCAAGTCGGTTTGGTGAGCCAAACGCGCGCCTGCGGAAAACTCTTTTTCAGAAAATCAGCGGCGACGCGCAGCGAGCCAGTGCCGCCGGGCGTCTGGGCCGTAACCGCGCGCTGCGAAGTCAGCACCTCATGGCCCACGCCGAACAGCATTTCGCGGACGGCGACGTCATATTCGGGGATGCCATCGATCGGCAGATACGATTTGCTACTCTCTTGCGTGAGCAGTTTTTGTTCGGCTTGCTTCACGCACTGCAGGACAGGCGTCTTGCCCGATTCATCCTTAAAAACGCCGACGCTCAGATTGACTTTGGCCGGATTGGGATCGGCGCGGAACGCCTCATTGAGCCCTAGAATCGAGTCGGGCGGCGCAACGGAGAGAATCTCAAACATGGGCGGGAATGGCCTGGAGGGAGGAGGCGGGGTGTGCATGAAGGCGGGATCCGCAAGGTGCTTTTGCTAACTGGATAGAGCTGAATACGCGAGCAACCGATTCAGTTCAATCGACATTAGCGACCAGACACGCGGCAGCGCGGTTGGTTCGCCTTGCGGACGGGGGCGGGTCGAGCCACAATCATATCAGGTTTGCACCCGCCATCCAGACTTCCTGAAGAGCCACAAATCGGCGTCCGCTGATGCGTGGTGAATTGATTTGCCGCTTTAGGTTTGTTGCTGCTCGCGAGCGCGTGACCTCTCCGCCCCAGATTCCCACCATGATATTTCCCGCTCTGGCAGTGATTTGATGTCGAAACGTCGTCTTGGATTGTGGCTGATCGGCGCTAAAGGTGGCGTCGCAACAACGAGTCTCGTCGGCCTCGCGGCCTTAAGGAAAGGGCTCACGGGCAATCAAGGTTTGCTAAGCACCTGTCCACCCTTCAATCAACTCGATTTAGTCAGTTGGGACGAACTCGTGGTCGGCGGCCATGACATTCGCCAATCGTCTCTCTACGACGAGGCCGTCAAACTCAGCAAAGTCAGCCATGCGATCGACCTCGACCTGATCAAGCAGTGCAAAGCCGACCTCGACAAGTTCGAAAAGAACTTTCGACCGGGCGTCCTCTACAACACGGGCGCAACAATCCGCGGCCTCGCCGACGACGGCGTCAAACGAGACAAAGAAACCCCCCGCGGCGTGATCGAGAAAGTCCAAGCCGATCTCAAAGAGTTCGCCACCAAAAACAAGCTCGATCAAGTGGTGGTCCTTAATGTCGCCTCCACCGAGCCGCCGGTCGACGCCGAGTCACTACCCGAAAAGTGGGCCGCCCTCTCAAAACTGATCGACAAACCAAAATGCCCGCTGCCCGCGAGCACACTCTACGCGATCGCCACGCTCCAACTTGGTTTTTGTTACGTCAACTTCACGCCCTCCCTCGGCTCTGCTCTGCCGGCGCTCGATGAACTGGCCAAGGCCAACAACACCTGTCACATGGGCCACGACGGCAAGACCGGCGAGACGCTGCTCAAGAGCGTGCTCGCACCGATGTTCGCTCGACGCAATCTGGAAATCATGAGCTGGGTCGGCCACAATATTTTCGGCAACATGGATGGCAAAGTTCTCAACGACCCGATCAACAAAGCCACCAAGGTCAAAAGCAAAGATCGCCTACTCGGCAAAATGCTTGGCTATTCGCCACAGACGCTCGTCTCGATCGAATACATCGAAAGCCTCGGCGACTGGAAAACCGCTTGGGACCACATTCACTTCAAAGGATTCTTGGGCACTCCCATGATCCTGACCTTCACCTGGCAAGGCTGCGATTCGCTCTTAGCGGCGCCGCTGGTGCTAGACCTCGTCCGCTTCACCGAACGAGCCCACCGCGCCGGCGAACGGGGCTTGTTGCCATTCCTCTCCTGCTTCTTCAAAAGCCCGCTGGGAACGGAAGAAAACAACTTTGAGCGGCAGTATCAGATGTTAGAGAGTTGGGCGAACCGTACGTCCGGTATTCAGTGAAACCGCCGGTAGCTTCCATTGCATCGTTGAGGCGAACTAGACACTGCGAATGCACGACAGATTGTCGGTTGCGAAGGTGATGCTCGGACAAATTTTCATTGAATTGCAAGTCATTTCGACGAAATACCTTACTGCAAAGGGCAAGTGAAATTTGGCGCGCGGCATGCATAATGTCGGATCGTGATTCATCACCGTTCCAACTTTCAATGCAAGGGAATCTGCCATGAGCAAGACTAAGAGCGCCTCCAAACGCACTACGCAGGAAGCCGACACGACCTCGGGCGTTGGAATGGTCGGCGGGGCTGCTGCCGGCGCAGCAGCAGGTGCGCTGCTGGGGCCAGTTAGTGCAGCGGTGGGAGCCGTTGTGGGGGGCGTTGCGGGAGCGAATGCTTCGGCAATCTCGAAGGCGATGCCTAGGTCGATGCCGAAAACGATGAGCAAAACCGTCAGGTCCTCGGGCAAGTCGGTGGTAGATTTTGCTAAAAAGACAACCGGGTTAACAAAAGGTCGCACCAGCGCGGCTTCGCCCAAGAAGGCCGTTGCCAAAACTACCAAGAAAGCCTCTGCTAAACGCAAAGGTAAAGCAGCGAAGGCCGGGCGCTAATCGCCCCGATGTGCGTCTCGCTTCGTAGCTCATTTTTCGCAGCGAGAATTCATGCGCCGCACGCTTGTCATCTGGAATCCGGCCTCGGGAAAAGCGGCGGCGGCTGAGGAAGTCCTTGCATCGCTCAAAGCGCGACAGGGCACGACCGTTTTAGTAACGGAAGCGAGTGAAGATGCAGGTTCTTTCGCGCAGAGGGGACTGCGCGATGGGTTCTCTTTGATCGTTGCTGCTGGTGGCGATGGGACGGTGAATGCGGTCGCGAACGGATTGGCGACGTGCGGTGAAGAACGTGGAGTAGTTCCGAGCATGGGCATTTTGCCGATCGGGACGGCGAACGATTTTGCGTTTACGCTGGGATTGCCAGACGACCTCACCTTGGCTGCCGAGTTGCTCTACACCGCTGAGCCGCGACCGATCGATTTGGTGGAAATGGAAACCGCAAGCGAGCGGCGATGTTTTGCGAATATGGCGGCGGGTGGCAATAGTAATCGGGTGACGGAATCAC
>JBKJSI010000782.1:0-8328 GCA_046595915.1 Pirellulaceae bacterium | reverse complement strand
GTCGCGAATGACGCCGACGGCGGCTTTCACTCGCTTCGCGTCGAGATTCACAAGCACATCGTCAAGCACCAGCGGCAGGACCACACCTCGTTCGGCATACATCGTCGAAAGGGCGAGACGAATCGCCATGTACACCGTTTCTCGTGTGCCGCGACTGAGCACTTCCAGTGAAAGTGAATCTCCCTTCGAATCTTCAATTCGGAGGGAATCTTCGCCCATCGGCGTCCAGATCCGAACATATTGCTCGGACGTGAGCTTCGCGAGGAATTTCGAGGCTTCGCAAAGCGTGACCGGTTGGCGATTGGTTTCGTAGAGTTTGCGGACTTCTTGGAGCAGGATGTGCGTCGAAGTCAGCACTTGCCAGCGGCGGATGTCTTTTTCGAGTTGGCGCTCCACGAAGGCGAGCTCAAGCCGTGCCTTGCCCAGTGAGCGGTCCTCGGCGAACATTTTCATTTCCAGGGATAGCTCACCCAATCGCTGATTGAGTTGGGCCAATCGGACGGCTGATTCGGCAATGTTCGTTTTTAGTTGTTCGCGACGCTGTTCCAATTTGAAATCGCCAAAGTCGTTCATTACTTGGCCGATCGCTGCTTCATCGGCAATTGCTGCGATGACGTTGCGAATTGCCAAATCTTGCGAATCAAGTTGCTTTTGCAGATCGCGTAGAGTCGCCTGACGGCGCACCATCTTGCGAAACTCTTCTTCATCGCGGGCGCCATTTCCAATTAAGAATTCGCGACGGCGGCGATTGACACGAATTAACTCTCGCGCCTGTTTTTTCTGTTCGCGACGCAGTTTTTTGTCAGTTTTCTTGAGTTCGACAATGTGAGCTGCATTTTGCCGTTCCGTATGGAGCAGCGAAACCAGTTGGCGGAGCCGCTCTTGTGGCTGTTCGCTGACCGGTTCGATTCCGGCATCGGCAAAGACCTGTTCGATGCGCAACACGAGGCCTGAAAGCTCATTTTGACGATGCTCCATTTCCTCTCGGCGAACGCTGAGACGGCGGCGCAGGACGTAGAGTTCTTCACCCAGGCTCGCCATGGGGCGGATGTTGCGCGGCGAAAAGTCCTCTGGCAGTCCGAGGGCTTTGAGTGCAGTTTTCCAACGAGCTCTAGCCTCGCGAAGGCCACTGTTGGCTTCGCCGGCGAAGCGTTTTGCTTCGGCCAAGCGGTCACGGGCTGATTTTCGGCGGTCATCGACCGGCACCATCGCTTCGAGTTGCTGAAGTTCGGTTTCGGCGTCCTTGAGGCGGCCATCGATCGAGCCAACAACCTTGGGCAGCTTGTTGTCGATTTCTTTGCGTTCGACTGCAATCTGCTCAACTTGCCGCTCTGCTTGCTGAAGGCTGCGTTTGGTCGCCGCCAATTCTTTCCGCGCGGTGTCTTCAAAATTGTATTTCAAGAAGGCCGTGGCCAGCATGATCACTACGCCGCCAATGCCCATCGTTAAAAGCTTGACGATGTCATCGGGAACCTGAAAGTAGTTCGTCACCATTGGAAAGATGACCGCGCACAGCAAAAGCGACGCACCGACCACGAACATGACGCCAAGCGCCAAGAGCGTCGGCAGCGGCAGCAACTGGCCATCGAGGGATTCAAGATACTGATCGTCGATTTCGCGGCGATTACGTTCGAGCTGATCGAGCTGTTCATCGAGCTGTAAGCGACGGCGCAGAAGATTAACTCGTTCGCCCGCTTCGAGTAGCGACTTTTTTAAATCGCTTGTGCCCGTCTCGTCCAGTACTTCATCGAGATGCTGGCGAAACTCGCGAGCCTCGTCGCGGCTCGACTTCAGCTCTAACTTAACCTGTCGCAATTGCTTGGAGTGCTGGCGAATCGCCTTTGCTGGACCAAGGAGCGAAAGTAGCTTTTTGCGTGGAATATCAGGCATTTGGACGGCCTTTTCACTTGCCGCCCCTTTTACGCCGGATTTGGTCTTTAGCTCTTCTTGAATCTGCTGAATGTCGATCTTGGCGCGATCGACCTGATGTTCGAGCGAGGCGATCCATTCGGCATGCTCCGCCACGGCTTCGATGCGTGAACTTTGGGCGAGCACCTTCGGGTTAACGGGCATCGCCATGATCTTGGCGCGCAGTTCGGCGCGGGTCTTTTTGACCTGAACGACATCCTCGCGCTCTTTGGTGATCTGCGTGTTGAGCCGGTCTAACTGCTCGGCGGCGCCATCTTCGAGCTTCTTCACTTCGCCCAGATCGGCGATCGATTTGCGAATGCGATTGCGATCTTGCCACGGCTTTCGCACTTGAATCGCGGCATCCGTGAGACGGACTTGCTTTTCCATGTCGGCGGAGGATGTTCGCAGTTCGCGAATTTCGCCGTCGATATCGGTTCGTTCAACATGCAAAGATGTCCAACGGCGGCCACGCTGCAATTGTTCTTCGACTTCGCGTTCCAACCGCTCTTTGCGCTGGAGCAGCTTGATGATTTTGGAAGTTTTTTCGCCCGGGCTTAGCAGACGTTCGCGCGAGGACTCCATTTCGCGCATGACATCGATGATCGAAACACGGTCGAGTCCGGTCGTCAGTTTGTAAATCTGATCCGCCGCTGCGGAATCGTTCAGCGCGCTGAGCTCCTGAAGTTCGCGCAAGCCGATGGCGAAAATATTCGTGTAGATGTGCTCATCAACACCCCCGAGCAGATGATTGAGCGTGAGCTGGCCATGCACCGCGCCGTCATCCGCCGTAACGACTAAGTGCCCTGTCGAATCGGAGGCGTCGATTCGGGTTGCGTGTCGGTCGACGGTGAATTTTCCGTTCGACGCCACGAGGGTGACTGATCCACCTGGCCGACCGCCATGCACGGGCGGCGTATAGCGCAGCCGCCGGCTCGGTGAAAAGCCGTAAAACACAGTTCGGATGAACTGCATGAGCGTTGTCTTACCGGCTTCGTTGGCGCCGTAGAAGACCGTCAGCCCATCGTTGAGCGACTCGACCTTGAGATCGGTCCAAACACCAAAGCCATCGATTCGAACGTCGGTGATTCTCACTCGTCACCCTCCTTGTCAGCCGATTCGGCGTCATGCCGATCCATGAATTGCTTTAAGCCCGATTCGCCTGCGAGTAAGTCGATGCCGAGCACCGCTGCCTCGCGCAGAATCTGCGACCGCATTGCGTCATCGCCAATCGCCACCAGCTCCCGAGCTGTGAGTGACCAGTCACCCTCAATCACTTGGGAGCTAAGGGCTAAATCTTCTGATTCATCATTCTCGTAGCGGCGAGTGGTTCGCAGGAAGTCGCCGAGAATCGTGTCTTCTTCGTAGCAGGCCTTGGGCAGGTCTTCGTTCGTTTCGCAATCGACGCCAACGGTCCAGGCCCCGGCGCCTTTGCGGCCGAAGTCGTCTCGCATTTCGCCCATCAGTTCTGTAGCCAGATTGGAGTGCCGCAGTTCGTATCCCAACACACCGGGCGCCGCAATCTTCCAACTGACAAACAGCTTCCGCTCTTCATTTTCAATCTTGAGAGCTGTTGTCTTGTCGCGGATGGCCTGATGTAGCTCAACACGAGTGGCGTCAATCGGCATCGCGAGTGTTTCCGTGTGGAATCGAATCACATCGGTGGGCATGAAATGGACACGTAGCTTGGCTTCATCGCTGACGTGGACCACTAAGCAGCCATGCGGGCCGGTATCATTTGGCGAGCGTCCTTGCGGAGAACCTGATTGGTGAGCGGGGACCGGCGCGGTGGCGACAACACGGCGCTTTGCTTCGCCTCCCAGGCACCAATAGTGAATGCCAGGCCGTACTAGGCCATCTGCTTCCATTCGCCCTGGTGCGACGGCGATGGTAAATTTGCCTTCGTCGGTTTCATAGTCGGAAGTGCGGATCGATCGGTTACCATCGAGACTCGCACCCAGCAAGTGACAAAGTGGAATTCCTTTTGATGAAGGTGCGAAGAACTCCAGTCGGCCCGCAGGGAACCAGTGCACATTGGCGGGAAGGCGAATTGCTTCGGGCCAGCGTTCAGGCGAATCAACTCGGCCGCCTGCCCAGTAGACGGCGATGTCTTCGCTCTGCAAAAGCTCAAATTGCTCGATCAAAAACGCCATCGCCCGCGGGCCCGCTTGTTGCGGATGCAGAATGTTGCCCGTCAGCACAACGAAATCGGCCTTCTCGGCGATGGCCGTTTCAAACACCCTCCGCGCCGCGACGAAGGGCGCATCGATCATAAGATCGCGAAGGTTCTCGGGCGCTTCTTCCAACCCATGAATACACTGTTCAAGGTGAAAGTCGCCTGCTTGAACGAATCGAAAAGGCTCCATGTTGACCGCGCCTCCTTGCGCTACAACCCTTTGTCGCCACCGCCATGAAAGTCGGCGATGGCAGCGCCATCTTGCAGGCGCCGTCACGCAATTTACCTAAGCCGCCGTTTTTTTCCTACAGCGAAATGGGGCGGGTGACCGATAACCGCCAATTACAATGTGCGAAACTGCTAGCGATGGCGGCGCCTTACGGTGAGTCTTCCTCATACTCCTGCGTCTGAAACTGGGGCGAGAACATGTCGTATACCCATTTGGCGCTTTGATAGCCGCCCACCAAAAATCCCGCCACGCAGAGAACCATTACCGCGCCGGCGAAGGCCTTTTTACGTGAAGAGAGGCCCCAGATTGCTAATCCGACGGCGACGATGGCAACGATGATCGACGCTGGGGGGAAGAAAAAGGCGAGGAGCCACGCCAAGAGTCCTACGCCTAAGCCGATCCAAACGCCTTTTTCAGCCGCGTCTGCGTTGGCCATTGCTTCTGACGTAGCTGGTATGAACACTGCGTTGTTGGATTCGCTTGCAAAAGGGTTGCCTCGGCGACGCGTGCCGGGATTGGGGGCTCGACCCGCTGCTGGCTCATCCGCAAATTCCGCGACCGCAACTTGTCCCCCCACTGCTTCCACTTTAGCGACCGAGGCTTTGGGCCGTAGCGAGACTGGTGATCGCCGTACCGGCGGTGTTTGAAAGGCGTCCAGATTGAGCGCAACGTAGGAGCCGCATTTCCAGCAGCGGTTGACCGCTCCTAAAAAGTCTTCACTACAAGTCGCACAGCGAACGGGCATGGCTTTCGATTCCTCGGTTGTCGGTTCGCCCCATTCTAGGCGAACGCCAAGACGAAGACACCGCTTGGCGATCGTTTATTCCAGCCAAGGCATCGGTTGCGAGGGCGGCGGGGCTGAACTAGTTTGAAGGATTCCATTTTGGTCCCTTTTTGGCGCCAAATGACGCTAGTTCTTTTCTAAAAATTGCATCGACGATCGATCCTTCAAGGCGTGGCCACATGATCAACCCATATACGCGTAGTCTCTCCTTTGCATTGCTGATCGCCTGCGGCATGTCGGCACAACTCCTGGCGGCGCCGCAGCACGAGATCGGGAAGCCGCCTGAGGAGCCGAAGATTGCGGGGGCTTCGAAGGAAGGGCAGGAGGCTATAAGCCGGTTTAAGGTGGCGAACGGGCTGAAAACGAAGTTGATCGCCGCTGAGCCGCTGATGGCGAATCCCGTAGTGTTTTCGATTGACAACGCCGGCAAGATTTATGTTTGCGAAACGTTTCGGCTGAATCATGGCGTGGAAGACAATCGTGGCCATAACTATTGGCTCGATGATGACCTGGCCGCGAATTCGGTGGCGGATCGCGTGGCTTACATCAAGAAGCACCACGCCAAGACGATCGGTGACTATACGAAGTATGACGATCGCGTTCGACTCCTGTGGGACACCGATGGCGATGGCATGATGGACAAGGACTCGGTCTTCGCCAAGCACTTCAATCAAATCGAAGATGGCGTCGGCTCGGGCGTGTTGGCGGTTGGCGACCGGGTTCTCTTTACCTGCATCCCCAAGCTTTGGTCACTTCGCGATGCCGATGGCGATCATGTCGCCGAGGAACGCAAGGCATTGCTCGATGGCTTCGGTGTACGGTTTGCTTTTACGGGGCATGACTTGCATGGGCTGATCATGGGGCCGGATGGGCGTGTTTATTTCAGCGTGGGGGACCGCGGTTTCAATGTGAAGAGCCAGGAGGGTAAAGAGTTTTTCAATCCCGACTCGGGCGGCGTCTTTCGCTGTGAGCCGGATGGGAGTGGCCTTGAAGTCGTGGCGATGGGGCTTCGCAATCCGCAAGAGCTCGCCTTTGACGATCATGGCAATCTCTTTACCGGCGACAATAACTCCGACTCGGGCGATAAGGCGCGATGGGTCTATGTCGTTGAGGGCGGCGATACCGGCTGGCGGATGTACTACCAATATTTGCCCGATCGTGGCCCCTTCAATCGTGAGAAGATTTGGCACCCGGCTCACGCTGGCCAGCCCGCTTATGTCGTTCCACCCATCGTTAATTTCGCTGATGGTCCCTCGGGACTTGCTTTCTATCCGGGGACAGGTCTGCCCGAGCATTTCAAAAACCACTTCTTTTTGTGTGATTTTCGAGGGACGGCGCTGACTTCCGGCGTGAAGACGTTTCGAAATGAAGCGGATGGGGCGTTTTTTAAGCTGGTCGATTCGGAGGATTCAATTTGGAGTCTGCTTGCGACGGATGTCGAGTTTTCCCCGACGGGCGGCGTCTATGTGAGTGACTGGGTCGAGGGCTGGGCGGGGCTCGGCAAGGGACGAATCTATCGCTTTTCGGATCCGAGCGTGGATACATCCGATGTCGTGAAAGAAGTCGCGAAGTTGTTAAGCGAAGGGGTTGCAAAAACTTCGCCCGACGAGCTCGTCACTTTGCTGGGACATGCTGATCGTCGTATTCGTCAGCTGGCGCAATTTGAACTCGCCAAACGTGGTGAAGTGATCTCGCTTTTGGCCGCGACGAAATCTGTTGAGCAGACCTTCCCACGGCTGCATGCGATTTGGGGGCTTAGCCAGGTTCTTCGGACCGGCAAGCCGAGTGAAGAAGTCGCACGAACCATTGCCACTCAATTGGTTGCGCTGCTTAGCGATCAAGATCAAGAAGTGCGTTGCCAAGCTGCATGGGTTTGCGGCGATCGCGGGCTCGCGAAGGCGAAGCCGATTCTTTTAGAACGACTCGCAGCGGAAACGCCTCGCGGTCAGCACTTTGTTGCGGCCGCACTGGGCAAGCTGGGAACCAAGGAGGCGATTCCGGCGTTGCTCAGCGTCCTGGCGACGAATGAGAACAAGGACCCGATCGTGCGGCATGGGGCGATCATGGGGTTGGTGGGCGCTGGGGCGGAGGCGGTTCATGATGGGGCGGCTAAGCATCTTTCGAATGCGGCGCGACTGGGGGCGGTAGTTGCGCTTCGGAAGTTGAAATCGCCGCTGATCGCGTCGTTTTTGGCGGATGGCGATCTGCTGGTGAAGCTCGAGGCTGCGCGGGCGATTCATGATTTGCCGATTTTGGACGTACTCCCGGCTTTGGCGGCGGTGGAGCTGCATCCGAATGATGATGATGCGCTGGTTCGACGGGTGCTCAATGCGCGGTTTCGGGCGGGGGATGCGAAAGCTGCAGAATCGCTCGTGGCTTATGCGGGAAATGCGAGTAACCCGGCGGCGATGCGAACGGAAGCTTTGCAAATGTTAGCGGCGTGGGCCAAGCCGAATGGGCGGGATCGGGTACTGGGGAAATGGCAGCCGATTGAGGCGCGGAGTGATGACATGGCTCGGGCTGCGGTGCTGAAGGGGTTGGGCGGGTTGATTGCTGCGCCGGAGGAGGTGCGGGGGCAGGCGGTGAAGACGGCGGTGGCGCTGGGGATTAAGGAAATTGCGCCGGCGCTGGTTGAGATTTTTGGCGGGGAGGCGGAGACGGGGGAGAGTCGGGGTGCGGCGCTTGCCGCGCTGGCGGAATTGAAGGCGCCGGAGACGGAGGGGCTTCTCGCGAAGGCGATTGTTGATCTGGAGCCGGCGGTGCGGATTGCGGCGCGGGCGGTGCTTGTGCGGACGAAGGCGGCGGGGGCGGAGGCGAGTGTTGTTAGGGCGCTGGGGTCGAGCATTCGGGCGGAGCGGCAGGCGGCTTATTTGTTGCTGGCGGCGCTGAAGACGCCGTCGGCGGATGCGGAGCTTGCTTCGGCCGTGGCGAAACTGGGGGATGCGCCGCCTGATGTGCGGGTGGAGATTTTGGAGGGGGCGAAGGCTCGCGGCGAAAACAAGGCGGTTGCGGGGGCGTTGGAAACATGGCTTGGGTCGCTCGATGCGAATGATCCGCTGGCGAAGTTTCGGGCGGCGATCGAGGGGGGCGATGCTTCGCGGGGGCGGGCGGTCTTTTTTGGCAAGACGGAGGTTTACTGTGTGCGGTGCCACAAGGTCGCGGGGACGGGCGGGGAAGTGGGGCCCGATCTTTCGTTGATCGCGAGGGAGAAAAACCGCGAGTATTTGCTGG
>JBKJSI010000473.1:0-20920 GCA_046595915.1 Pirellulaceae bacterium | reverse complement strand
TGCGCGAGCGCGCACAATGATCGACCCACCATCTCCGCCGTCGCCGCCATCGGGGCCGCCGTCGGGAATGTATTTCTCGCGCCGAAAGCTACAGCAGCCATCGCCGCCGCTTCCCGCAATCAGTTCCACCTTCACACGATCCACAAACATTGTTGCTGCCTATCGCCAAATAACCGCTAAAACTCAATACCCCCAATCATAGCGGGAAACCGGCAGGCGTCAGGGCTCAAAATGCGGTTTTTTAGCGGCGCGGACGCCCGTCAAGGATACAGCGGATTCGAAATAGGCCAACTACGTCCCTAATTTGACCTGCACTGTTGCGGCAGGCGACACGGTCAAGGAGACCGAGGACACAATCCATGACGCGATCAAGTTTCACCTCAATCGCCTTTTCAAAAACTGGCTGCCGATTCCAAGTCCACAATACCGTATATGCGTATGTGGACGGTGCAAGAGTTTATTTAAGCTCTTTGAAGCTACACCAGTGGCGTTACGCCTGGCACTGCAATCTCCACCTTCGGCGCCGGACCGAATTCATACTTCGCGGGCGAAAGATCTTCTTGTGAGGCCATCGCCTCTTCCCAAGTCACTTGCTGACCGGTGTAGCAGGCCATGCGGCCCATGATCGCCATCATGGTGCTATAAGACATGTAGACGCCGTTGTTGATGATCTTGCCGGCGCGGAGTGATTCATACATTTCCTTGTGCTCATTGTCATACATGCTCGGTTCTTCACCTTTGTACTTCCACAAGCGCTGGCCATCTTTGCCGTAGATCTCATTTTTGAGAATCTTGGCGCGGCCTTTGGTCCCTAAGATGAAGTCTTCAGTCTCGCCGAATGTCCCGCGCATTTGACGTGTGTAGGCGAAGCACTTGACGCCTGACTTCCATTCGTAGCAGACGGCGTGGTGGTCAAAGATGTTCCCGAATTCTTCTTGGACGCGCACTTGCCTGCCGCCCATGCCGAAGCAGGAGACCGGTGGCTCGTCGCCATTGAGCCAGAGGGCTTTGTCGAGGCTATGCACATGCTGCTCGACGTTGTGATCGCCCGAGAGCCAGGTGTAATAGAGCCAGTTGCGAAGCTGGTACTCCATGTCGGTCCACTCGGGCTTACGAGGGCGATTCCAGAGCGTGCCGGCGAGGTAGTTTTCTTGGATGGCGACGATGTCGCCAATGTCGCCGCCTAGAACGCGAGCAATCGTTTCGCGGACACCATAGTCATAGCGCCAGCAGAGTCCTGAAACGATCGTCAGGTTTTTCTCTTTGGCTTTGCGAACGGTTTCCAGGACGCTCCGCACCCCAGGCGCATCGACGGCGACCGGCTTTTCGCAGAAGACATGCTTTCCAGCATCGATCGCATACTTGAGGTGCATCGGGCGAAAGTGAGGGGGAGTGCAAAGCAGGACGACATCGACGCCTGAATCAATCAGCTTTTGATAAGCGTCAAATCCACTGAAGCAAGTTTCCGGAGTAGCCTTGAATCTAGCGCCAAGTTGGACTTTCAGTTGTTCGCGTCCCTTCGCAACGGCATCAGGGAAGAGATCGGCGAGGGCGGTGATATTGACGTTCGGGTCGCCAGCGATGGTGTTCGCCGCCGCGCCGAGTCCACGTCCGCCGCAGCCGATGAGGCCGACCTTGAGTTCATCGGAGCCTGCTGGATGCGCCATGGTTGGCCCAGCGGCGGCTAAAGCGACGCCTGCGAGAGTGGAGGCCTTTACGAACTGGCGACGGGACGGCGTGTTTTGCATGGTGAGTTCCAGTGGAATGGAAGAGTGGCGGGGAGGGAGCGTTAGCAGCCAAAGCAAATTGAAGACAGGAAGACGCCGATTCCCGTCACTACGAGCGACACTTGGCGCTCGCCAAAAAGTCGATCAAGCCTGCGAGGGTAGGTCAAGAAGAGTTTAGAGACTGCGGCGCTCTTTGACGCGCTCGCGGCGGCCAAGTAAGGGGCGCCGACCGATATTATCTTTGCCGAAGTCCATTAACTCAACGGTGCTTCGACGAATCAACCTGCCATTTGGGTCAAATTCTTCGGACTTTTGGTAAACCACCTCACCGGGCACCTCGTCGCAGAGATACTCCGTCGTCTCCACTTTGCCCGCGGGGTGCTCGTGGACCGTCCGAACTTCCCAGGTCTTGCGATTTTCGCCCGCGACGGGCCGTGTCACGTCTAACTTGACAACTTCCGTCCGGGTGATGGCAACTGGTTCGTTACTCTTGGTGTCAAGAACCTTGGTTTCCCGCTTCAAGATATGTGGAGCGGAGTCGTTGGTGAGATGAACCGTCATCACCTTGTCGCCCGTCTTTTCGGTCAGCTTTGCTTGAAGCACCTCGACCCGGCGCTTCTTCCCTGCAACGTTGACGACGGCATCTTCGAGCTTTTTGACTTCGTTGTCGCCTTCCGGATCGATCGGCAGGATGACTTTCCGAGGGAGCGAAGTGACTTCACTGCCGGGAATCTGCGTGCAAGTCTCAACCTTGAGGTGACAATTCGAATTATCGTTGTTCACGAATTCGGTGATCGATTCGCTAGTCGTCCGCTCCAGAACCTTGCCCTCAGTATTGAAGACAAGCGTTTCCGTGCTGACCGTCCGCCAGGCGCCATGCATGAAGCGGGCCCAGGGATGAGCTTCGCGGGGAATCAGGCGGAGGCGCCTTCTTCCCAGGATTTGCGCAGCAGCGGGACTAGCCGAAAGCGCCGCGGTGACGGCGCTAAGTGCTAAGAGTTCCCTGCGAGTGACGCGGATATCGGACATGGGTGGCGAAGGTGTTCCCGCTGCGTACGTTTTGCCGCCGAATTGGTAAGTTCGGCATCCACGGAGCCTACGTCGCATAACGTGGCCGGTTTGCCGCCAAATCGGAAGATGGCGGAAATGAGGATAATGATCAAACGGCCGAGCGAACACCCTCTATCGGGGGGTGTCATGGCGAAGCGGCCGAGGAAATAGCCTCAAAAGCCTCGACAATTCGTGCATCCTGATCCGGAAAGACCGATCGTAAGTCGATGCAGAGATATTCTTTACAACTTCTGGTTAACACGCAGGGGGGGCTCGAAAGGAGCTGGATTTCTATTGTGCCGCGGACGGAATTTTTTGGAAGAATTTTGACGCAATGTGTGGGGATAACCTGTGAAGTAATGCTAGCACCCGCCAAAGGAGAACCCTCCTGGGACAGCTCTACTGACTCTAGTATTGGGCAAGTTTTCAGTTGGGCGACGATCCGTTGAGCGCGAAACTCAAGGTTAGCAAGGTTCGTGGAAATCAGTGAAAGCACTGGAATCGCTTCCATCGCTTTGGAAGAAGTTTTGTAGAGTTCTAACGTGGCGAGCAGGCCGGCGAGGATGACGTAGTTAGGAGCGATCGACGTATAGATCGGCTTAGCTCTCAGCGCGTCGATCGCTTGCTTCTTGCCAAGGATGACGCCACACGCGGGTCCGCCGATGAGTGCATCGGTTGCGAACGTCACGAACTCCGCGTGGCTCTTGACGGCTTCACTTATGCTTGGCGCGGTGGGGCCAAACTGCTTCAGGTCAATCAGCGGAGCCCCACCGAGTTCAGCGATCAAAGGCACTCCCTTGCGTCGCGATAAGTCTGCAAGATCGGCAAGTGGGATTTGAGCGGCAGTGTCAGCCCAGCGAATAGAAAGCACCGCGCCTGCCGATCCGTGTAATGCGGTTTCGTAATCGGAAAGTGTCGTGCGGTTGGCGGCGCCGACTTCATGGAAGGCTGCGCCTGCGGCGGCCGCGATATCGCTGATGCGTTCGCCTCGCGGCGATTCCGCTAAGTCGCCGCGTGCAGCGACGATCTTCCCTCGCGAACTGGCGCCATTCAATGCGAGAAGCAATGCACTTGCGCCGCTGTGCGTGACGAGTGCTGCTTCCGCGCCCGTGAGTTCACAGAGGAGTGTTTCGATGGCCGCGACATCGCCATTCTTGCCAGGTTGGCCTGCTCGCTGCATGTAGCCCGCCGAAGCGATCTGCATCGCGGCGATCGCTTCTTTTGCCAGAGGCGGCGAACTGAGAGTGGGATGAAGTAAGTCGCCGGTGGCGTTAATAATCGGTGCAGGGCGCGGCGGCTGACCTTCCGAGATCCAGCGCGCGATTTGACTGGCGAGTTCGCGAACATTGGGGACCGGCACACTCGCCGTCGCGGAGCGCACTTCCGCCTCTAAGCCCGAAAGGAATTTCTTGGCGCTAACGACCACCGTCTGCCGATTGGCGGTTTCGATCAGCTGTTTGAGCGGCGGCGCATCGAGCAGTTCATTGAGCGAAGGAATATTGCGAAAGAAGGTTGACATAGGGCGAGTCGTCAGCAAGAGAGAGTGGCGCATTGCAATGGCAATGCGCTCTACGTTGATTCTATCGCTCGCCCAGGCGCGATACAGGCCGCTAACCGCGACAGTTAGTCATCAAAACCAGCGGCGGGGCTGCTTTGCAGTTGCCAATCGCCGACATTTTTGAGTTCCTGTTCTTTGTCGTCGCTATTCCAAAAATCGAGCTTAGGCCACCAGGAGGCGCTGGCCTCACTTGATTTCGACTTCGAGTTGGATTTGTACGTGGGTTGCGTCTTCGGCTTACTGGAAGTGACTCCCCGGCTGCCCGTTAGTGACGGCGGCGCCGGCTTGCTCCAGGGTGCGACGGTGTATTTGGTTGCATACCACGCCCGACTGGAGCCAGTTTTCACAGAGCTCCACGAGCTTTTGGTTCCAGAGGAGATGCGTGTGCCAAGGCCGGTGGGCCAGAGGTTGGGCATTTTCCAACTCGGCCAATAAGAGGTCGTAGCCTCTTTCTCAGCGACGTAGACCAATTTAGGTTGACGCGCCCTCTCTTGTGCCACTGCCGCCGTGGTTGCTGCGAATGAGAGAAGCAGGGTGCATGCGATGATGGCGCGGCGCATAGATCGACTCCACAAATTGATTTAGCCTTCTCCGCCCTCTATTCGTTGCAATTCCAGAGTAAACTTAAGAAATCTGGCGGAGCGCGCAGATTGTCAGAAGTGTTCACCGATAGCAAGCCAAATCGACTCCCAGATCTGCCTCGAACGTGCGTTTGCCGTCGCTAGCAGCAATGTTCTTTCGATGCAGCCACTCCGATGCAGTCACACGAAAGTAACCATCCATGATGCAAGTGATTCCCGCCGCGCGACGTATCGGCTTCGTTGGCGCTGGCCAAATGGCGCGGGCGCTGGCGAAAGGCCTCAGTCAACTCGATCTGAAGTTCAGCGCACCGCCCATCGCATTCGACCCCGTCGACGCAGCATTCAAAGGCTTCTTAGAAACCGCCCCCGGCGCAGTGCGTGCCAAGAGCAATGCCGAAGTGGCCTCGCAAGCGGACGTGATCGTCTTGGCGACAAAGCCTCAGCATCTACAAGCCGCGTGTGAAGAACTAAAGCCCGCTCTGAAGTCGCAACATCTTCTCATCTCGATCGCGGCAGGCGTCTCGATCGAGTCGCTGACGAACTGGACCGGCGCGGCGCGAGTGATTCGTGTCATGCCAAACACACCGTGCCTGGTATCTGCGGGCGCAGCGGCCTACTCAGCGAGTGCAGGTGCGCTCGAAGACGATAAAAAATTTGTGCAGAGCTGGTTTTCGACGGTCGGTATCGCAGCCGAAACGCCGGAGAAATTGCTCGATGCCGTCACCGGGCTCTCTGGCTCGGGACCGGCTTACGGATTTACCGTGATCGAAGCGCTGGCGGATGGCGGTGTCCTCGCTGGGCTGCCGCGCGACTTATCGCTAAAATTCGCCGCGCAAACCATGCTCGGCGCCGCGAAAATGGTCCTAGAAACGGGCGAGCATCCAGCACAGCTGCGGGATCGTGTTGCGAGTCCCGGCGGGACAACGATCGCGGGGCTCAAAGCGATTGAGGCTGGCGGCCTGCGAGATGCGTTGATGAGCGCTGTTGCGGCAGCGACGGAGCGGTCGAAGGAACTGGGCCAAGGAAACAAGTAACGAGGCGCTCAGTGTGACACAAGCAGAAATCAAACCGCCCGAAGACCCTCGCGTCCGATTCGCCGCCGAGCGAACCGTTCTCGCCTGGATTCGCACCGGTTTAGCAATGATGGGGTTCGGGTTTGTCGTCGCGCGGTTCGGAGTTTTCTTACGCGAGATCGCCGGCTTAACGCAGCCGGGCGTTCCCCAATCGACGGGCTACTCACTTTGGATCGGGGCGGCGCTCGTGGGCCTGGGAGTCGTCGTGAATGTTCTGGCAGCGGCAGGGCACTTGCAGTTCTTGCGGCGGCATAATGCGGGTCTGCCCTATGAACCGCCGAAGTTTTCATTAGCCATTATCGCCGCACTGGTCCTCGCAGGTGCTGGAATTGCGATGGTGATTTATTTGGTCAATTTTCCGATGCAGTTTGCGCCCGTCGTCAAAGGCGAGTAATGTCGCTGGACATTGTCAGCCGCTGCAACATGCTTGTCGAACCTATCGACAGGTAGCGGGCAATCAATAGGAAAAACGCGAGGAAAAGCTTGTAGCTAGATGAAAAGTGGAGCACAAAAGACCGCGCGGCGCTTACAATCGAGAGACTCCGCCGACACTCCATTTTCCTTTGGCCCATTCTGAGGAGCCACTTCACATGGTCGTCCCCTCGCGCAACGCCTTCCCCATTTCTCGCCGTCGCATTGTCGCCGCCCTCGCTGTCGCGCCGCTCGCGGGACTCTGTGGCAACCTTGTGGCACAAGATGCCGCAAAACCAAAACGAACCCGCGAAGAAATGATCGCCCGCGCGGTCGAGTTCTTGCGAACCAAGGGCCAAGGCGCCGATGGTTCCTACTCGGCTTCGCCACGAACAGGCCAAGCCGTCACCGCGCTCGTCACGACCGGCCTTCTGCGCTGCGGCAGCGCCCCCAGTGAGCCCTTTGTCATCAAAAGTCTCAAAGTGCTCGAGGGCCAAGTGCAACCCGATGGCAGCATCTCCAAGCCCAAGTCGCCGCTCCAAAACTATGAAACCTGCATCGCCGTAATGTGCTTCTCCGAAGCCAATCGCGACGGGCGTTACGACGCGATCATCAAGAACGCCGACAAATACCTGAAGGAACAGATCTTCGACGAGACCGACAAGAAAGAAAAATCAGACGAATACTACGGCGGCTCCGGATATGGCGGCGCCGCCCGGCCAGATCTCTCCAACACTAGCTTCTTGATCGACGCCCTCAAGAGCACCGGCAACGCTGCAGACAGCCAAGCCATTCAAAAGGCACTGGTATTCGTTTCGCGCTGCCAGAATCTGGAGTCGGAACACAACAGCCTCGAATTCGCCGCCAAGAATCCAGACGGCGGCTTCATCTATAACCCCATCGGCGGCGGAAGCAGCGATGCGGGCAAAACCGACAATGGCGGCCTGCGCAGCTACGGCTCCATGACCTATGCCGGCCTCAAGAGCATGATCTACGCCGGCCTCAAGAAAGATGACAAGCGAGTCAAAGCCGCCATCACCTGGCTACAGAAAAACTACGACCTCGACTCCAATCCCGGCGTCGGCCAAGCCGGCCTCTTTTACTATTACTCAACAATGGCCAAAGCCCTCGAAGTGATGGGCGACGCCAAAGTCACCGACGCCAAGGGCGTCGAGCATGACTGGCGCAAAGAACTCATCGCCGAGCTCACCGACCGCCAAAAAGAAGATGGCTCCTGGGTCAACACCGATTCCAAATGGATGGAAGGCGACGCAAACCTGGTGACCGGCTTCGCACTATTGGCACTGGCCAATTGCAAAGAGCCAAAATAACTCCCCCCAATCCCCATCCTGTAAATCCTGCTCATCCTGTCAAAAAACTGGTGCGCAATTCAACCCTGCCACCAGCATCTCAAATCGCCTCCCGGCACCAATAAATAAAATCAGTAATCGCCGGCTTCCCACCCGCCGATTTCACCAGCATCGCAATCTGCCCGCGATGATAAGACGAATGCCCAAAAAGCTGCGTCAGCACCTCTTCGATCGTGTTGCGGAATTTGCCCCCATCGAGCGCCTGATATTCAAAGACCTTGGCGATATCCGCATCGGTAAGTGCGCCGAGATAGTTTTTCCACAGCCCCTCCGCCTCGCGCCAATTGCTAAGCACTTCCGCAAGACTAGGATTCTCCGGAAAAAGCGATCCCTTCGGCGCTTCAGCAATCCCCAAACGAAAAAGCCAAACACGCCTCGCGGCGACCAGATGTGCAAAAACCGTCACCGCCTTTTTGAAATCCCCACTCTCTCGCTTCTCAGCCGGAACACCCTCCAGCGACCCAATCGTCTTCGCATGCGCATCAACTTCATAATCAAACCACCGACGAAAGCGTTCTGCCAACATTGCGTGTCTCCCCTTTTGTTGCCCCTTATTTTCCCAATTTTCAGCGCCCACTCCAGGCGCCGCCATAATGCATTTTCTCGGCATTTCCTTCGTGTTCTTCGTGTCTTCGTGGTGAAAAAGTATTTATATAGAAGCATCGCGGCCAAGATCACAAGCTAGAAATAGCCCCGAGCCCGATTTAGACTGCTCACCTCCCCACCCACCGCTCACGACCCACCTGCGGAGAGTTTTTTCATGTTGAACCTGAGGCGTTTCTACGCTGGCCCCGTTTGTTCTGCGCTAATGTTCGTCGCGGCGCTCGCGATTGCAGCGTCAACTTTGTCCGCCCAAGAACCCGCAACCACCAGCGGCCGCATCCTCCCCGAGGGAAAACTCCCCGCCGACATCCGCCTAGGACACCTCAAAGACCTCGATGGGTATTTTCCCTTTCAAGTTTCGAAAGATCCAAAGGAGTGGGAAGCCCGCGCCGCTAAGGTTCGCCGCCAACTCCAAGTCGCCCTCGGCATCTGGCCGATGCCGACCCGCGCACCGCTCAAGCCCATCGTGCATGGCGCCGTCGACATGGGCGACTACACCGTCGAACGCGTCGCCATTGAAAGCACCTGCGGACTCTATGTCACCGGCAGCCTCTACCGTCCCAAAGGCAAGTCAGGAAAAATCCCCGGCGTCCTCTTCGCCCACGGTCACTGGGCCAACGGGCGCTTTCACGACAGCGGCCCCAACGTCGTCCGCAACGAGATCTTCAACGGCGGCGAACGCTTTGAAGAGGGCGGCCGTAGCCCACTGCAATCGATGTGCGTCGGCGCCTGTCGGCTCGGCTGCGTCGTGTTTCATTACGACATGATTGGCTACGCCGACTGCAATCAATTGTCGTTCGACCTCGGCCACAGCTTCGCGAAGCAACGCCCCGAGATGAACACCACCGAAAATTGGGGTCTCTATAGCCCGCAAGCCGAAGCCAATCTGCAATCGATCATGGGCCTGCAAACGATCAACTCGATCGCCGCACTCGACTTTCTGGCTTCTCTCGAAGACGTCGACGCCAAACGCATCGCCGTCACAGGCGCAAGCGGCGGCGGCACCCAAACCTTCATCCTCGGGGCACTCGACCCGCGCCCGGCGATCGATTTCCCCGCCGTCATGGTCTCCACCGCCATGCAAGGCGGTTGCACCTGCGAAAATTGCTCGCTCCTTCGCATCGAAACCGGCAACGTCGAATTCGCAGCGATGTTCGCTCCCAAGCCCCAAGGCCTCACCGCCGCCGACGACTGGACGAAAGAAATGGCGACGAAGGGCTTCCCCGAACTGGCCCAGCATTACGCCATGATGGGAAAGAAGGACAACACGCAACTCCACGCTCTGACCCACTTTGGGCACAACTACAATTACGTCAGCCGCATGCGCTTCTATCAATTCGTCAACCGACAATTCAATCTCGGACTCAAGGAACCGATTCTCGAACCGGAGTATAAACGACTTACCAACGAGCAAATGACCGTGTGGGACAAAGACCACCCCCGCCCGCCCCACGGCGACGCATTCGAGCGCGGACTCCTCAAGTGCTTGAAAGAAGACACCGACAAGCAATTGGCCGCATTGGCGCCGACCTCGCCAGAGAACCTAGCCAAATTCCGAGAAGTAATTGGCGGCGCGCTCTCCGCAATTTTCGTCCGTGATTTTCCCGGCCCCAAAGACCTGGTCTATGATCAGCGAGTGAAGGTCGACCGCGGCGATTACATCCTCATGGAAGGCTTCATTCGCCAAGATCGCTACGGCGAAGAAGTCCCCGTCGCATTTTTCTATCCCAAGATGTGGAACAAACGCGTCATGATCGGCCTTTCCGAACAAGGCAAGTCATGGATGTTCGACGCCGAAGGCAAGCCCCGAGAAGAGATCAAAGCCCTCCTAGAAAAGGGCTACTGCGTCGTGATGGGCGATCTCTTCCTGCAAGGCGAATTCCTGAAATCGGGCCAGACGATTTCAAAAACCCCCAAGGTCGAAAACCCACGCGAGTTCGCGGGCTACACCATGGGCTATAACCACTCCCTCTTCGCCCAGCGCGTCCACGATGTGCTGCGAATCGTGTCGATGGTCAAAAACCACGAACGCACACCGGAGAGCATTTCGATCGTCGCACTGGACGGCGCCGGTCCGATTGCCGCAGCAGCGGCAGCGATTGCCCCCAAGGGCATGATCAACAAGCTCGCCGTCAACACGTCGGGCTTCCGCTTCGGCAAACTGCTCGACTACCGTGACCCGAATTTCCTGCCCGGCGGCGCCAAATATGGCGATCTCCCCGCAATGCTCGCGCTCGCCGCGCCCACAAAAATGTTGCTCTATGGCGAAAGCTCACCCGAAATCGTCAAACAAGCCTACGCCGCCGAAAAGGCCGAAGGCTCCCTCGAAATCGGCGAGCAAATCAACCTTGAGGAACTAGCCGACTTCCTAGCCGAACCATAAATTGTCGCCTGCCCCCGAAAAACGGCGTGTGGCTGTGTTATGAAAATAAAGTGGCGCAATACGCTCTCTACTGCTGAGCGGCGGATCGCCACTTTGTTTTCTTAACACGGCTCTGACGGACCAGAATTCCAAGGTTGAACGATGAACTAGGTATCAACCCAGTTTCTTAGCAACCATCACCGCCGCACAACGCCTCGCCATCGTCATCGGCGCGCCCAAATGCGAAAAGCTAAGCAAAAACTCTCCATTCCGCCGCTCCATATCTAGAGCGAAGCGAACAAAGGAGTCGACCGGCACCAGCAGCTGCCCCAACTCCTTGTCATCTTCGAGAACGAAGCAAACAGATCGATTCGCGTCTTTCGGTGCATCGAACATTGCTTTTTCACCTTGTGAGATGCGCCCCGTCCGTGCGGCATTGCGTCATGTCACGCATCACAATCGCCTTGTGTAGGCGACTGCGACTTCGCCTTGCATCCTAGCGAGCCAAGCTCCAAATCCGAGCAGCAATTTCCCGTGGAATCCCGCACTATTCCGCGATGAAACCGCGAAAAGGACGCCTTATTTCACAGAGGCAAACCTTGCGGGCGGAACAATCGGAATCACAAATTCTTTGGCGAGTCGCGGCAAAACAACTTGGCAATCTAGGCCGCCTAGTGGCAATCTGACCCTAGATAGTGGCCATCTAGGCCATCTAGGCAATGTAATAAAAACAAGCCCTTTTTGAATCTCTTCCTCCCTAAGACCTTTGGAAGCTCAATCTGGCCAACCGCGCGCCCAATCTGGCCAACTTTCCTAGAGAGATGGCCAGGTTGGCCAGATAGGCCAGATTGGAAAAATGAGGGCCTTTTGCATCTCAACGTTCCCAGTCCGATAGCGAAACTGAGACTCCCAAAGGGATTTTGCAGCAAACTCGTGAAATTCACGCCTATTTCTCCCTTTGTTCGCGCCCCGTTTTCGGCATTTACTTCGCCTTGCCAGCCCCGCCGATTCCGCTAAAATCCCGAGTTCCCTATTGGGCCAACTTATGCGCCTGGGCGTTCGGGCGATTCTGGCAACGAGTTTAGTGATAAAGAGCACCGCGAATTGTCGCGGCAAAATGCACAAATGAGCGATTTTCAATCTCGACGACCTCCCGGAAAATTTGGCGGACCTGCAGGCCCTGGTGGCCCCAAAGGTCGAAAACGCGCGAAGGCTCGCACCCGCGTGAAAAAGAAGGACCCCATCTTTCCAGATGGCGCACGTCCTCGCCCGATGTATATCGATTACAAAGATATCGAAATGCTTCGGCGCCTCATCAACCGCCACGGGCGCATCGTCAGCCGCCGCAAGTCGGGCTGCTCGGCCGTTAGCCAGCATGCCGTGACCGAAGCGATCAAGCGCGCACGCTTCATGGCGCTGATCCCCTACACCGGCGAATAGTCCGCACTGAACAAGTGACCAAGTTTGTGTGCCACTGCTGGCTTGCCCAGGAGTGCTCGGCGGCGCAATAGGAGTCAACTACGCGATGACTCCTCAAGAATTCACGCTCTCCCGCCGCGTCGAGTTTCGCGATACCGACGCCGCCGGCATCATGCATTTTTCGGTTTTCTTCCTGTATATGGAAGAAGCCGAGCATGAGTTTCTCCGCAGCGTGGGCCTCTCCGTCGTGATCGACGAGACGGCAGGCGGGCCAATTCGGCAGATTCTTACTTGGCCGCGCGTTCGCTGCGAATGCGATTACGCCTCGCCGCTCAAGTTCGAAGAGGTTGTGCAGATCCGCGTCTCGGTGACGCGACTGGGCGAGAAGAGCATCACCTACCGCTTTGATTTCCAGCGCGATGGCAAGAAGATTGCCGCCGGGCAAGTGACTGCGGTTTGCTGCCGCATTGCGGGGACAGAGCACCCCAAGTCGATTGCGATCCCTGATGAGATCCGCACCAAACTCGCGCCTTTTGTCGTCGCCGCCAGCCCTTAGCTGGGGCTGGCCAGCCACTATACTTCCCTTATGGGAAAGTACCTCGAAGACCTGACGCTCCGCCTCGCCCGTGGGGCCGGTGAGCTCGACGAGAAAGTTCGCCAACGGCACACCGACTACTTCCTCGCCGCGCAGCGCGAAGATGGCGGCTTCGCAGGCCGCGAAGGGGCCAGCGATCTTTACTACACCGCCTTCGGCATGCGGGCGCTGAGCATTCTCGGCGAACTCTACGGCGAACGAGCTGAGCGGGCGGCGGCCTTCATCAAATCAAAAATGCAGGGCCGCGAATCGATTGTCGATTTTTTGTCGCTCATTTACGCCGGCAAGCTGCTTGAAATCTCCGCCGGGATCGATGTCTTTGCCAACGCGACGCCCACCTGGAAGCAAGCGATCGCTGATGCGATGGAAAAGCTCCGCCGCACCGATGGCGGGTACGCGAAGGGCGAAGAAGGCGTCGCGAGCAGCACTTATCACACGTTTCTGGTGCTGCTCTGCCTTGAACTCTTGGAACTGCCGCTTCGCGATGCGAAGAGCGTTACCGATTTCCTCTTAAGCATGCGGGCGGAAGAGGGCGGTTTTCGCGAGATTCGGGTGGGCAAACGCGCCGGCGCCAATCCCACCGCCGCGGCCATCGGTTCGCTAAGAATCTTGGGGACACTCACCGACGAAGTTCGCGAGGACACCATCGATTACCTGCTCGACATGCAATCCGACGAGGGCGGCTTTCAAGCGAATACCCGCATTCCGTTCGCCGATCTGCTCAGCACCTTCACCGGCCTGTTGACGCTGATGGACCTCGGCGGCGACGATGACCTCGATATCAAGAGCCTGGAACGATTCGTGAAGTCGATGGAATTCGAAACTGGCGGCTTCCGCGCCGCAGTGCTCGATCCGGCTCAAGATGTTGAATATGGTTTTTATGGCCTCGGGGCTCTCTGCCTCTTGGCCGAACGCAACTCAATTCCCACCCCCTAGCGCCGCTGAACTCGTATGCCCGATCTTGATGTCCAGCATGTCGCCAAGAGCTATCCCACAGCAACCGACCCGTTGGTCGTGCTGCGCGATGTCTCGTTTGGCCTCTCCGTCGGCGAGAACGTCGCCATCCTCGGCCCTTCGGGGTGCGGTAAGAGCACGCTGCTCCACATCCTCGGCGCGCTGGATAAGCCGACGACGGGTAAGGTCACTCTGAAAGGCCAAGATCCTTTTGCGCTTTCCGAAAAAGAACTGGCGCACTTTCGCAACCGCGAAATTGGGTTTGTTTTTCAAGATCACTATTTGTTGCTGCAACTGACGGTGATTGAAAATTTGCTGCTGCCGCTGCTGGCGTTTGGCTCCGTGACCGATGCCGCGCGAGAGAGAGCGAAAATGCTCCTCGATCGAGTGGGGCTGGCGGCTCGCGCGGGACATTTGCCAAGTGAACTTTCCGGTGGCGAACGCGGCCGCGCGGCGATCGCTAGGGCGCTCATTGCTAAGCCATCGCTGATCCTGGCGGATGAACCGACGGGCAACCTAGATCGCACCACGGCTAAATCGATCTCGCAGTTGCTACTCGATATGCAACGAGACGAGGGCGCGATGCTCATTACCGTGACGCATAGCCTCGACCTGGCGGCCCTCATGCAGCGGCGTGTTGAACTCGATAGCGGCGCCCTCAAAAACGCCTGAGAGAAGGAGCGACGCAATCATGACCCTTTGGCGTTTTGTTTGGACAAGCCTCTGGTTTCATCGCAAATCGCACGCCGCCACGGCGCTGGCGATCATCGCAACGACCGCCGTCATCACCGGCGCACTCGTTGTCGGCGACTCCGTGCGCGGCAGCCTACGCGATCTCACACTACAGCGGCTCGGCAAGATTGATGAGCTGCTGGTCGCCGATCGCTTCTTCCGCGTGGAACTTGCTAGTGAACTCGCTGCCGAAAAATCCTTCAAGCAAAATGGTTTTCAAAGTGCCAGCGGCGCGGCGATTTTTCCTTTTGGTACGGTTGAGAAACGCCACGGTGATAAGGTTTCTCGCGCATCCTCGATCGCGGTTCTAGGGATCGACGAAAAGTTCGCGGCGCTCGACATCACCGACGTTTTTGGCGGTGAGAAACCGCTCGCGAAGACGCCGGGCGAAGGAGAAATCGTCCTCAATCAGCCGCTGGCGGATGATCTGGGCGTTAAGGTTGGCGACAGCGTCACGGTGCGGTTTCCGCGACCCAGTGAAGTGCCTGCCGATAGTGCGCTGGGGCGGAAGAATGATCGCATCAGCAGTTTGCCGGAGCTGAAGGTTGTTGCAATTGCGCCGCCGCGCGGGTTGGGGCGGTTTGCGCTTTCTCCGAATCAAAACTTGCCGCGCAATGCGTATGTGAATCTTGCCGATCTCCAAGGCGCGCTCAAGCAAGAGGGCAAGATCAACGCAGTCTTCATTGCGGGATCGGATGCCAGCCATGGCGCGACAAAGGAACAATCTGAGGCGCTCAAAGCGGCGCTCAATCCGAAGCTTGCCGATTTGGGACTTCGCGTCGCGCGACACACGCTAACGTTTGGTGAGGGTGATTCGAAGGAAACGATTTTTGACTATTTCGATCTGACGACCGACCGCATGGTGATTGAGGAAGATGTGGTCAACGCGGCGGAGAAAGCTTGGGGCTCGCAGAAGCCGCAGCTCATTTCGGCATATCTGGCGAATGACATTGCCAAGGGGGACGCGCCCGGGATTCCTTATTCGATGATTGCGGCGGTTGGAGACAAATCTGCACTTGGCCCCGCGACCGGAGAGGAATTGAGCAAGTGGCTGGAGGCGGATGATGCGATCGTGCTCACCAATTGGGCCGCAGAGGATCTCAAAGCTCAAGTTGGCGACGTGATTCGCGTTCGCTACTACGATCCCGAAACGACGCATGGCAAAGTGCAAGAGAGGACGGCGGAGTTCAAACTTGCGGGAATTATTCCGCTGACGGAGCCAAATCAAGCGCCGAAACGAAACCGGCCGGCGGTTTATAAGGAGAAGCCGACGCCTGCGAATGATCCTGATTACACGCCCTATGTCGAAGGCGTCACGGATCAAGAGTCGATCAGTTCATGGGATCCGCCTTTTCCGCTCGACACAAAGCGCGTTCGCAAGCAAGACGATATTTTTTGGGATCGGCATCGCACGACGCCGAAGGCCTATATCTCGCTCGCAGCAGGCAAAAAACTTTGGGGCAGCCGGTTTGGCGTGATTACTTCGATCCGTGTACCTGCTACGGGAACCAAGCAAGCGGAACTGGAGACATCGCTGCTCAAGGAAATCCGCGGGCGTAATCTTTCGCTAGGACTCGCGGTTCAGAACATCAAGTTCGAAAGCCTCGCGGCATCATCTGGCACGACGCCGTTTGATGTGCTCTTTCTCGCGCTGAGCATGTTCATCATTTTCTCGGGCCTGCTGCTGTTAATGTTGCTTTTCCGGCTAGGCGTCGAACAGCGGCTCACGGAGATCGGCTCGCTGCTGAGTCTCGGCTTTCCGCAAGCGAAGACGCGCTCGCTTCTGTTGCGCGAAGGCCTGATGGTGACGGTCATTGCGAGTTTGCTTGGGTCGGCGGCGGGAATTGGTTATGCGTGGCTCATGATTACCGGGCTGCGCACTTGGTGGGTGGGTGCGGTTTCGACTCCGTTTCTCACGCTGCATCTGGGGCCGATTCCCCTGGTTGTTGGCTTTCTTTCCGGGTCGCTTGTTTCGCTCGCGACAATCTGGTGGAGTCTGCGACGACTTCGATCGGTGCAAATTACCCAAGTCGTGCGTGGGCAGCTCGACAATATCCAGGGCCGCAAGAAGTCAGGCGGCTGGGTCCGCATCGCCGCGATCGCTTGTCTGGTGATTGCGATCGCGCTGGGGTTTTATGCGCCTTCGCTTAAGGCCGAAGCGCAGGCGGGCGCATTTGTCGGCGGTGGGATGCTTCTTTTGCTGGCCTTCGTCGCGTGGTTTTGGACCATCTTGCGCGGAAACTCGCGGCGCGGGGCATCGTCAAAGCCAACGATCTCACTGCCACGCCTCGCGTTTTGGAATGCGGCGCGCAATCCGATGCGATCGACGCTCTCGGTTGGCCTGATGGCGAGCGCGAGTTTTTTGATTGTCGCGCTGGGCGCGTTTCGGCAGGATGCATCGCTTAGCGGCGCAGGCGGCTACGAGTTTATCGCAGAGAGTTCGGAGCCGATCTTCGGGAATATCGGCAGTGACGAGGGGCAAAAGGAAATCGCCAAAGCGAATGCGCCGCAACTGGCGGGGCTCGAGGCTTATGGTTTTCGCGTGAAAGCGGGCGATGATGCGAGTTGCAACAATCTCTACCGTTCGCAAAAGCCGCGCGTCCTCGGTGTAACGAATGGCTTCATCGCGCATGAGAAAGAAAAAGGAAATGGTTTTGCTTGGGCGGCTTCCGACAAACGCGAGGACTTAAAGACCCCTTGGGAGTTGCTTGAAAGCGATTCCAAGGATGGCGCGATTCCCGTGATTGTCGATATGAATACCGCGATGTATGGCCTGGGAAAATTTGGCGGCGTGGGCGAGGAGTTCTCCTATTCCTACGACGACGCGGGCGAGGTCAAGTTCCGTGTCGCGGGGCTACTTTCGAATAGCGTTTTGCAGGGCAACCTGCTGATCAGCGAGGAGGCATTTAAGAAGGCGTTTCCGACGGTCGCGGGCTATCGATACTTCCTGATGAAGACGCCGCCGGGGAAGGCGGAACCGATGGTGTCGCTGCTCGAAGACCGCCTCAGCGATCAGGGGTTTGATGCAACGCCCTCGCGGCAAGTGCTCGAGAGTTTGCTCGCTGTTCAGAACACCTATCTCAGCACATTTCAAAGCCTCGGCGCCCTGGGGCTTTTGCTGGGCACGTTCGGACTCGCGGCGGTGCAGATTCGCAATGTGCTGGAGCGGCGCGGGGAATTGGGACTTTTGCAGGCCACCGGGTTTACGCGAGGGAAGATTGCGCGGCTCATCCTTTTGGAGAGCGCGACGCTACTTGTGCTGGGGCTAGGAGTTGGCGCGGTGTCTGCCCTGGCGGCGGTGCTGCCACACTTGCTGTTGGGCGGGGCGCAGTTTCCGCTTGTGAGTCTCTTGGGAACGCTTGGGCTCGTTCTGGTCGCTGGACTGCTAGCAACGCTCTTCGCGGTGCGAGAGTCGATGCGGACGCCGATTCTGGCAGCGCTGAGGGGCAGCTGATTAGGGCTTCTTTTCCTCCGCCTTCTCGAACCCCGCCTTCAATAAATCTTCGTAGCCCGGTTTCAGCGCTCTGACGTCGTAGCCGAGAGTTTTCAGGTGTTTAGCAGCAGTGAGGCAGCGGCCGCCGGCTTTGCAGTGCGTGTAGATGATTTTGGTTTTGTCGAGCGATTTTTCGGCGATCTCTTTTTTGTTGTCGCTATTGGCAAACTCGCTGAGCGGAAGGAGCTTCGCCAATTTCAAATGGCCAGCGCCCCATTCGGAGTGTTCGCGGACATCCACCAAAATTGCTTTTCCCTCGGTCAGGTTTTTCTTTACCGTTTCCAAGGAGTCAGTGGTGTGCTTTTCTTGGGCCAAGCTAACTGACGCTAGAGAAGAGCAGGCGAGCCACGCCATTGTGAACCATGCGTACTTCAGCATTTGTCATTCTCCTGGGAGGGAAAAAGTTGGATTGAAAAATCTACCGGGCGAACTCAATGCCTAGCGCCACGGCGAGTGATTTTTCGGTGGCTTTGATCGTTTTGAGGATCGCCCATTCGCGCGGTAGTCGGCGGAGGCTGGAGAGTGCGGCGAGGATGAGGCCGCCTGCGAAGAAGAGGATGCGGATTCCGCCGCCGCGAATGCGGCGAAAGCCGATCGCCGAGACGACGAGCGCGGCGCCGGCTACTAGCAGAACGATTAACGACAACGATGAAAACGCGAGCTGCATTACAAAATTGCCGTAGTATCGTCGCAATCGCCTTAGCGAGTCGATGCCCGCACGGTCGGCATGGTGTTCGGCGATCTCGGCGGGCGGCAAGAGATTTCCTTCGGCGGGAATCGCCCAGGCATGTTGGCAAACTTCGCGAAGTGCGCCAAAAATCTGGCCGTTCGCGATCGGCTCAAAGGCGATCTTTTCCACTTTCGTGCCGGAGAGAAGCACGAGCTTTCGCAAATTAGAAAAGCCGCGTCCTTCGCCGTTGAGATCGATGCCGCTGAGCGCCATGAGTGCATCCACGCTGAGTGGATCGATCACCTGGTCGCGTGAGCCGAAGTTGAGCGTGATCGCGTCGTAGTCAACATGAATCGCCCGGCAGATTTTGCCCATCCGCCAGGTCGCATGGATGGCGCCATAAATCACCGCGATCGCAGCAGACACCGCAAAGCCGACGCCGGGACTCCACTTCGCGTCCAAAATTGGGAGCAGCAGATATTGAATGATGACGAGCATCAACACTCCCACTACCAAGGCAGCAGGCGCGAAGGACCAGAACCATTTCGAGAACCGGTCGTTGCCGTTGAGCGCGTGGTGAAATGGAATCAGCTTCGAGGCATAGGTGGTTGGATCATCGGCATCCTCAACCTGCTCATCTTCGTCATAACGTTCCTCAGATTGAG
This sequence comes from Pirellulaceae bacterium, assembly GCA_046595915.1. GTDB lineage: Bacteria > Planctomycetota > Planctomycetia > Pirellulales > Pirellulaceae > JBKJSI01. The sequence goes on along the minus strand of JBKJSI010000473.1, from coordinate 1,657 downwards.
CGCCTTGAACCACGGGCGGAATCGCATCGTTGGGCGATGCCGGTGAGGGAGTTGGCGGAGGAATCGCGTTCCTCTGCAAAAACGGATTGTAATTTTGGTCGCTCATATGAGACTCATCATACGCGCCAGGACAGGTTTGAGCGGCTAAAACTCGGCGTTTCCGGGAGTTCTTGGGAAGGGAATGACATCGCGAATGTTCGCCATTCCGGTGACAAATTGGACGACTCGCTCGAGACCCAAGCCGAACCCCGCATGGGGGACGGTGCCGAACCGCCTTAAATCGAGATACCACCAATAAGACGCCTCTTCTAGCCCCATCTCGTGCATTCGCGAGGTGAGGACATCGAGTCGCTCTTCGCGCTGGCTGCCGCCGATGATCTCGCCCACCTTGGGAACAAGCACATCCATCGCCCGCACCGTGCGATTGTCGTCGTTGAGTCGCATGTAAAACGATTTGATCGTTTTGGGATAATCATACAAAATCACCGGGCGCTTAAATTTCTGTTCCGTTAGATAACGCTCATGCTCGGACTGCAGATCAATGCCCCATTCGACGGGGTATTCAAACTTCGCGCCGGAGGATTTGAGAATCTCCACGGCTTCGGTATAGGTGAGTCGCACGAAGTCGCTGGCGAGAATTTGTTCAAGTGTTTCGATCGCCGTTGGATCAATCCGCTCCTTGAAGAACGCCATGTCCTCGGGGCACTTTTCGAGGACATCTTTGAAGATGCGTTTGAGGAACCGCTCGGCGAGGTCCATGTTGTCCGGCAATTCGTAGAAAGCCATTTCCGGCTCGATCATCCAGAACTCGGCTAGGTGGCGCGAGGTGTTGGAGTTCTCGGCGCGAAAGGTTGGGCCGAAAGTGTAAATCTTGCCCATCGAGCAAGCGAAGATTTCGCCTTCAAGTTGGCCGCTAACAGTGAGAAATGCCTGCTTGCCGAAGAAGTCTTGTTCGAAGTCGACTTTGCCATTCTTGCGCGGAGGGTTTTCTGGGTTCAGGGTTGAGACGCGGAACATGGCGCCTGCGCCTTCGCAGTCGGAGGCGGTGATGATCGGGGCGTGGACGTAGAGAAAGCCATCTTCTTGAAAAAAGTCGTGGATCGATTTCGAGATGCAATTGCGGACCCGAGCGATCGCGCCAAAGGTATTTGTCCTGGGACGCAAATGCGCCCACTCGCGTAGCTTCTCAAAGCTGTGCTGTTTCTTTTGCAGCGGATAGGTCTCGGGATCGGCGAGGCCATGGACGATGACTTTGGAAGCGGCAATCTCGGTCGCTTGTCCTTTGCCGCCACTGGCTTTGATTTCGCCTTCGATCGTCACGCTGCAGCCAGCGCTGAGATGCTTAATTTCGGACTCGTAGTTAGTGAGCGTTCCTTCGGCGATCGCTTGTAAATTGCCGAAGCAGGAGCCGTCGTTGACTTCGATGAAGCTAAAGCCGCCTTTGGAATCACGACGGGTGCGGACCCAGCCCTGGATTTTAGCGGAGAGGCCGACCGACTCGGGACGTCGGGCCTGGGCGATGGAGAGCGTTTTCATTTCTGTCCTTCTCGGGGCAAATCAGGGAGCATGGGAGCTTTGATTTTGCCCTAGAAGGTCGCTTGGGAGAAGTTGGGGTAGCGCCGCTCAAGATTGAAAGTGATATCGCTCAGCCTGCGGT
>JBKJSI010000601.1:0-3404 GCA_046595915.1 Pirellulaceae bacterium | reverse complement strand
GGAGTGTCGCTTGTTCGTTTTCGAGGGCTTCAATTTTGCCGGGAATTTCGTCTAGCTCGCGCTTCTCCTTGAAGCTCATCTTGGCTTTTTTCTCAGCCGCTGGCGTGTCGCCGACGTTGCCGCGAGCGATTTGCGCGGCAAGATCATTGCGGGGAGGAGCGACGCCGCGTTGGCGCACGAAATCGTCGTAGCCGCCGTCGTATTCGCGGACTTCGCCGTCGCCTTTGACAAAAATCGTGCTGGTGACGACGTTGTTGAGGAAGGTTCGATCGTGGCTGACAAGGAGCACAGTGCCGGGATATTCGACGACGAGTTCTTCGAGAAGTTCGAGCGTTTCGGCATCGAGGTCGTTGGTCGGTTCGTCGAGGACCAGAAGATTCGATGGCCGCTTGAAAATGCGCGCGAGGAGGAGGCGATTGCGTTCACCGCCCGATAAGGAGCGCGCGAGTTGGCGGGAGCGTTCGGGCGAGAAGAGAAAATCCTCCAGGTAACTGTAGATGTGGCGTGGGCGGCCATTGATCATCAGCTGCTCTTGGCCTTCGCCGACGTTCTCAATGACAGTTTGATCTTCGGCGATTTGCTCGCGGAGTTGATCGAAATAGATCACTTGCAAATTTGTGCCGCGACGGATCGTTCCGGCAGTCGGTTCAAGTGATCCGAGAATCAGTTTCAGCATCGTGCTCTTACCGGCGCCATTGGGGCCGATGATGCCAATTTTGTCGCCACGCCCTATGAGGGTGGTGAAGTCCTTGATGACGGGGTTGCTCTTGCCATGCGCAAAGGAGACGTTTTTCATCTCGACGACGAGTTGGCCCGATTGATCGGCGGAACTCGACTGCATTTTGACGTTGCCGACTCGCTCGCGGCGCTGGGTGCGTTCCTTGCGGAGAGCTTCGAGCGCGCGGACTCGACCTTCATTGCGGGTGCGGCGGGCTTTGATTCCCTGTCTGATCCAAACTTCCTCGATCGCGAGCTTCTTATCGAAGAGGGCGTTTTGCTTTTCCTCCGAGTCGAGCCACTGCTGCTTGCGGACAAGAAACGTGTCGTAGCCGCAGGTCCAATCGAAAAGGCGGCCTCGATCGACTTCGAGAATGCGCTTGGAGAGTGCTTGGAGGAAGGTGCGATCGTGGGTGACGAAGAGAAGCGCGCCTTCGTAGTTGTTTAGAAAGCGCTCAAGCCAGGTGATCGATTCGATATCGAGGTGGTTCGTGGGCTCGTCGAGCAGGAGAATATTGGGTTCTTGCACCAGCGCTTTGGCGAGCAACACGCGGCGCTTCATTCCGCTCGAAAGCGTTGCGAAGTGAAGCTCGCCATCAATGGCGAGTCGCGAGAGGACGCGGTTGACCGCTACTTCCGCTTCCCAGGCGTGGGAGGGGTCGGGGTCATGGTCGTAACCTTCGGAGACGAGTTCGGCGACGGTTTGACTACTGGAGACAACGGGGACTTCTTGGATCAGGCGCGCGATGCGGGTCTGAGGGCTGATGATGACCTGGCCGTTATCAGGGGCGATCTCGCCGGCGATGATCTTCATTAGGGTCGACTTACCGGCGCCGTTACGCCCTAGCAGGCCGATTCGCTCGCCGACTTCGATATCGAGGTCAACATGATCGAGGAGGGGCGTTCCGCTCCAGCTAAAGGTAACTCCCCGCAAACTAACGAGCGCCATCCAAGGCTCCGAAACGCGAAACGTGCAGAATAGGCGTTAATTTAGCATGGCGGCGGATTTCGGGAATGACGTGGGCGCGCAGTGGGGCCGTGGAAAACTAGGCGGCTTTGTGAAATTCAGGGGTCGATTGTGAGTTGCTAGATACTTTAGAGGGCGCCGGTTTGCGGAAAAAGAGGCTCGAAAGTGTGCGAGCGAAGAATGTTCCAGGGCGCGTGATCCGCGAGACGATTTTTACAGCGATCAAAATGCTGGCGAGACAGAACTGCATGAGAGATGGTCGCGTTGCAGGTACAACCATTGTGGCTTGTGGGAAATGCTGTGATTGGAGCTCCGGCGGCTTTGGAGGAAGTTGAATTTGCCGCTGAATTGGGTTGGCGGTTTGCGGCGAACGTGATTTGCGATTAGGTGTGGTTGAAGCGTTCCTCGCTGACGCTTCGGGTTGTGATTGTGACGCCACTTCGGATTGAGGTTGTGACACCACTTTGGGTTTTGATTGTGATGTCGACTGGGATTGGGATTGGGAAAGAGCTTCAGCTGGAGGCGTCAACTTTCGTTTCCGTTTTGATTGGTTTGATTGTTGTTCTAGTTTGCGGAATTCGCGGCAGGACTTGTTGAATTCGCGATCGCTGCGGGCAAACTCGACTTCCATTTCGTCGAGTTGAGCTAGGAGTCGAGTTTGGAGGGCGGATTCGTCGATCTGCGGACTTTGCGCGCGGACTCTTCCTTGCAGCCAGAGGCCGATTAGCAGGATTGCGATGAGGACGACTAGGGTAGTGGTCATGCGTTCAGTATAGCTGAGTCGGAAAACAGATCAATAGATGTCGATAATGTGCATATAATTAGATACGAATGTAGGATAATAGTGTTGTGGAGTAGATACACTTCGCGATTCATAGAGGTGCAACAACCACGGATTAACTAGCTGTACGCGGATGGAGATGGAATTGAGACTCATCTTGGCCGGGTGGGCATAGAGGCATTTGTGATCAATAATTATCCAACCATTAACCAGACATTCAGTTTTGGCGTTTACCTTTTGGCGGTTGTGACATCACTGGGAAATTGCGCCCGACAAGGTATTTGAATTATGCGAATGCTGCTTTGCGTTTTGATTTGCGTGGTCGGAGCGCCTTTTGGGCTTTTGGCACACGATGGCGATCATCCGCCGAAAAAGGTCTTGCCTGCGGAGCATTACAAGCCGACAGCGATGCCGAGCCGGATAATTTTGACCTGGTCTGGCGATCCGACTACGACGCAGTCGGTGACTTGGCGAACCGATACGATGGTGGCAAAGGCGTTTGCGGAAGTGATCGAAGCAGATTCGGGGCCGATTGATGCGAAAAAGGCAACTCGGGTCGTTGCCAATACGGCTCCCTTTGAATCGAGTCTGTTTAAGACCCATGCTCATAATGCGACCTTTACGGGCCTCAAGCCTGCGACGCGCTATGCGTATCGCGTGGGTGATGATGTGAATTGGAGTGAGTGGATTCAGTTTTCCACAGCTAACAATCAGGCTAAGCCGTTCTCGTTCATCTACTTTGGCGACGCGCAGAATGACTTGCGATCAATGTGGTCGCGGGTGATTCGCGAATCGCAGCGAGATATGCCGAAGGCGGCCTTTTTTCTCCATGCGGGTGATTTGATCAACAACGCCGATGACGATGCGCAGTGGGGCGAGTGGTTTGAGGCAGGTGGATTCTTGAATGCGATGATTCCGAGCATTGCGACGCCCGGGAAT
>JBKJSI010000596.1:0-3085 GCA_046595915.1 Pirellulaceae bacterium | reverse complement strand
GTCGGGGGAGCAGAGGGCGTCGAGCGATGCGACGGATTGAGTTAGGTAGCGGGCGCTAAGTTCCGCGTCGTGGGTTTGGCTTGCTAGATCTAGTAGGCCGCTGCTGGCGATGGCGGCGGCGGAGGTTTCTTTTTGGTTGCCCCAGGGTGGCGGGAGCGATAGGTCGGCGCTGAAGTCCCAATAGGGAATTTGGTCGGGCGGCAGGTGAGTTAGCCAGTAGTTTGCGTTGCGCTGGGCGACTTCCAGGTACTCGGCGTTCTGCGTGAGGCCGTAGCACTGACTAAATCCATAGAGCGACCAGGCGAGGCCGCGGGCCCAGGCGGAGTTGGCGTGTAGGCCTTGGTGGGTTGCTTGTCGGAGGAATGCACCGGTGGTGGTGTCGAAAATTCCTTCGTGGGCGGTCGAGCCATCTCCGCGCACGATTGTGTCGCGGGTCGTGTGGCAGTGGGCGTCGGCGATGGCGCGGAGTTCTTGGTCGCCGGTGGAGTTGGCGGCGTAAAGGATGAGCGGCACGTTCATCATGATGTCGATGAAGAGCGATTCGGGGCCGATGAATGAGCGGAGGTATTGGCCTTTGGGCTGAAATCGCATCGCCAGCGTTCGGCCTGCTTGGACGAGCACCTCTTGCTTGGCTTTGTCGCCGCTGACTTGGAACCAGGGGCGATAGGTGTTGAGGAAAATGAAGCCCAGGTCATGCACATCGCGGTCGAATTGACGATGTTCGAGTAGCCGCGAGTAATTTTCCGCGAGCGATTGCCAGACGGGATTTCCTGTGCGGCGAAAAAACTCCCACATCATGCCGGCGAGGAAACCGCCGGTCCAATCGGTCCATTTCTCTCCCTCGTGCGCCCAATTGCCTTTGACGGTGTAGATCGGAAAGAAATTCGGATGGGCCTCGACGAGTCGCGAGACCTGTTTTTCGGCGAATTGCAGCGCCCGCTCGTAGCGCGCAATTCGTTCGGGGTCGGCAAGCAATGGATGGGGCATTGGAGACACTCCTGCACGAGGAGTTTGAATGGTAACAGCATTCGCGAAGGAGCAAAAGGAAGTGCGGCGACCGCCAATCGGGCCAGCCGAGGGCTACGAAAAGTGCTTGTTTTTCCAATTGGGCCAATTGGGCCACTCGGGCCACTCACGGTCATTTTTGGCCCGATTGAGGCGCCGTTTGGCCTGATTGGTTTTGGGCGTCGCTAATCTTGTTACCATTTAATTACAAACTAATGTGGATTGACCTGGCGCCGGGCCAGCGAAGTCGTCCGACGCTACCGCTTTGGCGGTAAAGTTATTACCCTGGGCCATCCACGCTCCCTTCCATTTCGAACATCTCCCGCACCTATGACGCCCCTGTTTCACGTTGTTCTTTACCAGCCCGATATTCCGCCTAACACCGGCAACATCGGGCGGACCTGCGTGGCGCTTGGCGCTAAGCTGTGGTTGGTCAAACCGCTCGGTTTTAGCCTCGACGCCAAGCAGCTTCGCCGAGCGGGGCTCGATTATTGGCCGCATTTGGAATACGAAGTGGCGGAAGATTGGCCGGCTCTAATAGAGAAACTTCCCGCCGAGCGGATGTGGTTCGTCGAGAAGGATGGCGCGAAGCTTTATACCGAAGTCGAATATCAGCTTGGCGACGTTCTGGTCTTTGGTAGCGAGACCAGCGGCATCCCGCCCGAGTGGATGAAGGCCCATGCGCCGCGAACGATTCGCCTGCCGATGCGGCGTGAAGTGCGGAGCATCAATCTTGCCAGCAGCGCGTCCGCTGTCGCTTATGAGATGCTACGCCAACTCGTTGTCACCAAACAAATCGATCATTTTCCCGATGCTTGGGATCCTAATTCAACAGCGGAGTAACTTTGATGCCTCGCCATTTCCCGAAAGAGTTGACTGAATTTGCTCGCGACCTTTTGCTGGCTGGCGGGGCAACGGCCTCCGACGCGGAGCGAGTTGCCGAGGGGCTCGTCGACGCTAATCTTCGTGGCTTTGAATCTCATGGCGTGATGCGGCTTCCCTCTTATATCGATCGATTAGCTGATAAAAGCGTTCATGCCGGCGCTACGCTCAAGATCCTTAAGGAGTCTCCCACCCATTTAGTCGCCGACGGTCAGTGGGGCTTTGGCCAAGTCTTGGCCAAGGAATTGACGGAGCGACTTTGCAAAATGGCGAAAGCGGATGGGCATGCCATCGGCACACTGCACTCTGCGGGGCATATCGGCCGTCTTGGCGAATATTGCGAAATGGCCGCTCGCGAGGGACTCGTCTCGATGATCATGGTGAACACACACGGCGCTGCTCGCCGCGTTGCTCCGCCTGGAGGTAAGGCGCCGCGACTTGGAACCAATCCACTTGCTTTGGGCGCTCCTCATGGCGACACGCCGGTAATTCTTGACTTCAGCACGAGCGTTACCGCTGAGGGGAAAGTGCGAGTGAAGCGTATTTCGGGCGAACAATGTCCCGAGGGCTGGCTGCTTGATAGCGAGGGACGCCCGACCACTGATCCGAATTCGCTTTACGGCAATCCGGCTGGCTCGATTTTGCCGATGGGCGGCGCCCAGGCGTACAAAGGTTTTGGACTTTCGCTTTTGATCGACATCTTCGCGGGTGCGATTACTGGTGCTTACTGCGCCCGTGAGAAGCCAGTTTCGCAGATTGGCAACGCGGTCTTCATGATGGTTCTCGACCCAGCTTTCTTCGGTGGGGTTGATCACTTCCGAAATGAGGTCGAACTGCTCATCGAGACGATTCGGGCTACGCCGCGCATTGAGGGCGTCGAGACGATTACGCTCCCAGGGGATCCTGAGCGCGAGAATTTTGAACGGCTTTCGCGCGATGGAATCGAGATTGATGATGAAAACTGGGCGGCGCTCGTTGCGGTCGCCCTGAAGCTTGGTGTGGTGTGTCCAAGTTAGCGGCTAGCGATTGGGCTGCGCCGAGCGCAACGCAAGGGTTAGCCCGGGCCTTCAGCCCTTTTTTTGTTGGTGACCGTGCACCAGGGCCTATGCAGAGTACTGCTCCGACCCTGGCTACTATATCTCAGGCCGTTGGCCCTGAATTCGAGGGCGGTCCTGTTTGTGAGTACACCAAACTGGGC
>JBKJSI010000571.1:0-7768 GCA_046595915.1 Pirellulaceae bacterium | reverse complement strand
CGCCGCCGAGATGGCCAGGGGACCGGGCTTGGCTTGTCAATCACTTACCGGATTGTGAACGAACATGGTGGGACGATCGAAGCCTTCAGCGACGGTCCATCCCGAGGCTCCTTGTTTCGCGTCTCGCTACCTTTGAGCAAGCATGAAAAAAATTACCCGCTCCGAAAACAAGTCGCGTAACGGCATCAGCGTCCTCTTTGTGGACGACGAAGCCGCCATTCGCGATGTGATGGAAACGGAACTGCCTCGCCGCGGGCACCGGGTCACGGTCTGCGCGGATGGCGCGGCTGCCTTGGCGGCGCTCGAGCAAGAGTCGTTCGACTGCGTCATCTCCGATATCAACATGCCGGGGATGGATGGCTTCGAACTCTCACGACGCATTCGCGCCGCCCGGCCCGACCTGCCGGTGATGCTCATGACCGGCCGTTCGACCGAAGAGCACATGCTCGCCGCCTTGCGAGAAGGCCTCTTCGACTACCTCAAAAAGCCCGTGAGCATGACCGATATCGACGCGGCCCTCACCCGCGTCGAAAAAGAAAAGCAACTCGCCAATCGCTGCGCCGCCCTCGAGCATCAACTCGAACGCGCCGAAGGCGGCGGCCGCCTCGTCGGTCGCGGCCCGCAAATGGTGCAAGAGCGACAGCTCATCGCCAAAGTTGCCCCCACCGGCTCCTCCGTCCTCATCCGCGGCGAGACAGGCGCAGGCAAAGAACTCGTCGCCAGAGCCCTCCATAAACAAAGCACCCGCCGCGACAAACCGTTCGTCGCCGTCAATTGCGGCGCCTTGCCCGAAACGCTGATCGAAAGCGAACTCTTCGGCCACCGCAAAGGCGCCTTCACGGGCGCAGACGAACATCGCAAAGGCCTCTTCCAAGTCGCCCACGGCGGCACGATCTTCCTCGACGAAATCGGCGAATTACCCAAAGCGATGCAGGCGAAGCTCCTGCGAGTCCTAGAAACTGGCGAAATCCGCCCCGTCGGCGACAACCAAACCCAACAAGTCGACGTGCGAGTCATCTGTGCAACCCACCGCGACGTCGAACAAATGGTTCAAACCGGCGACTTCCGCGAAGACCTCATGTTCCGCATCAACACCTTCGAAATCTATTTGCCACCGCTACGCGAGCGAGTCAAAGACATACCCGAACTGGCCGAACACCTCGTCCGTAAGTTCCGCCCCAACCTCGCGGCAAACGCCGAGATCTTCGACGCGGAAACCCTCGAGCAACTCCAACAACACGACTGGCCCGGCAACGTCCGAGAGCTAGCCAACGTGGTCGAATACGCCCTCATCCTCTGCGATGAACCACCCATCTGCATGCAACACTTACCCGCCCGATTCACCCAGAAAAAAGGGACCGCGTCCAAAGGCCCAGGCGCACGCGACACAGGCCCGAGGCTCAGAGTAACCCCCTCACCCGGCACACTCCGCGACATGGAAATGCAAGCCATCTACGACGCCCTAGAACGCCACGACGGCAACAAAATGAAAGCCGCCGAAGACTTAGGCGTAAGCCTAAAAACGCTCTACAACAAACTCAACGCTCAAGCACAGCAAAATAGCCAACCAACCCAACAAGACAAAGCAGCCTGAAGGGGTTAGGGCCGTCGAGGATTGTCGCCTTTCGCTCCGCCGAAAGAGCGTTGTTCACGACGCAAGGATTACTACTGGAGCCCTGAGCGTTAGCGACGGGAGTTGTGGGTGCCGAAAAGTACTCACGGCCCCGCGCTCACCGCAAATGGATTGATAACTTTTACTCCGTCAAAGACCTGTCCCGCGTTCAAGTCCTCACTGTAAACCGCTTGGCAACCCATTTGTCTGGCGGCGGCCAATATCGCCGCATCCCAGTAACTCACCTGATACCGGCCGTGAACCTCGATCGCTGCGCGAACGAGCTCAGGCGTGATGTCCAGCGTGGGAAAGGTAAGCCAATTCTTGATCAGCGCCGCAGCATCGGCGGTGGCCATGCGAAATGGTCGTTTTGGCGAAGTCGCGATCACGAAAAACTCTGCGGCGACTTGGACCGACCATCCCCAGCGCTGGGTCGTTAGAATTTGTTGCGCCATTTGGCGTTTCGGCTGCGACTGAGGCTCTTCGTCGAGACAATAGAGCAAGATGTTGGTGTCGATGAAAACATCAGCGGTCATACAGATCCTCGCGCCGAAGTTTTGGCGACATTCGAAATCCCTTGACGCTGGCAAACAGCTCCTGCATCCGGGCGCGAGCGCCAGTTAAGGCCAAATCGGCAATGTCAGCGGGCGCACCATTCGATGGCCGTCGAGCACTTATCGTAATCTCCACCTCCGTACCCACCGCAAACGGCACGCCGCTAACGTGAATCTGCCCCTGCTGCTCGACGGTCGCCGAAGTTTCGTAGCTATTCATGACAATTCCCCTGCTGATGATCGACCTCTCAACCATTGTTCCCACCAACCAGACACGTTGCAAGCTAGATCGGTTCAAGAACGGCCGTGTCGCGGGGGCGCTCTACCGAAGCCCCCGTCATTCAGCACATGCCATCCCAACCCGAAGCGTAAGCGAGGTCCGCGCGACGCCTACGCCAACGCCCCCCTACCGACCAAAGTGACTAGTGACCAATGACAACCCCCCACTCATTTCCCCTTCCTCATCCTCATCGCCACCCAAATCGTTATGCCAAATACAAACACGCCGAAAACTCCGCCGACCCACAAGCTGAAAATGAACTCGTTATTATTCCTTACGAATCCAATGCCGTCGTTGATGACCCACGTCGCGGTGCACACGCTAACGCAGGCGATAATCGCCGCAGGAATCGACAACACCATCAGCACGATGGCAACTCCGCGCCCCGACGATTTCTTCTCAGACGGATTTTCCGACACAGGGCGACTCCCGAGATTATATCAACGCAATTCGCATGAACGCTTTCCAACAAACCTGGTTAGCCGCGACGCAACGCGGAGCGCTTTGCCGCCAACACGAACAACTCACCCCCGGCGCGGCGCAACGCGGAGCGCTTTGCCGCAACCACCATCAACTTACACTTTCATGATGACCAACCGCGAGGTACATCTCGCCGCCCCGAACGGATGACTCGCGTTTCATAACTTGGCCCTTCGCTCGCGCCTCATCCGCACAATCTCGGGGCCGGGCGGATAAAATGGAATGATGCCCACGACTCGGCCATTCTCAAAACAAAAATCAACGCTGACGGGCGTTTCGTCGCCTGATCCGTCGATTGCGTAACCCCAAGTCACCTTCTTGGCGTCCTTGTCGACCGTATGGGGAGCGCCCAGCATCACGCGAACTTGCCAGGGTCGATGTCCTACCGCGATCTGGTTGACATCGTCTTCGCGAACTTTGCGTTGGGCATAGCCAACTCGCCAAAAACTGAGCCCGACCGCCAGCGCGGCGACGGCGATGAGCAAGAATCGAAGCGAAAAGCGGAGACGCGTTGTCATTCCCAGAGTTTTCCAATTAGTCATGGTGGGGGCTTTCCGGCAACTATCGCTGTCCGCTACGAACCGGAGCCAGTGCTTTCAAGCCCCGAAATTGCGGTACATTGTAGCCTACGGGTGAAGCGTACTCGCGCAACCCTAGGAATAGTTCACCAGTAGAATACAAAGAGTGATCACGGTCACGCCATTTGTAGATTCTGGACGTTTTTTCCATGGGAGGATCGTTGATGCGATCCGTATGGCATGTTGACGGTGCAGAGGTTTGCTCCCTCCAGGGGCTTTCTGCCGACTTCGTCCGTTTGATGAATGCACTCATCACTGCTCAAGGGCGAGCAGGTGGTCTTCAAGATGTCGCAATCAAGCTAAACCAGGCCGACACGGTTGCGGACGGCGGGGTCGACGCGGCCGTCTCCGATTCAATAACAGCCTCGCAAGATCCGACAGGTTGGTTCGCCGTCCCAACCTGCTGGCAGTTCAAAGCCCAGCCAACGTCAAACATCAAGCCATCGAGCAAGGCACCAGATACCAAGCAAGAGACCGCACTCCGTGAAGAAATCAACAAACCGTATGCCGCTGAGTTGATAAAGAAAGGTTATGGATATCGGTTTTGCATTGCGGACGATACGCCGGCAACATCCAAAGGCAATTGGGAAAATTGGCTGAACGATGAGGCGAAGAAACTCAACCCAACCGCAGAGCCGGCATTTGTCCTGACCGCTTCCGACCTCGCAAGTTGGGTGAACCGGCATCCCGCAATTGTTCGTCGATTTAAGCCGAGTCTCCAACACTTGAAGCCATTAGCAGATTGGCAAAGAGAAATACGCGGACTCACGCCGACCTTCGTCAAGCCTTCCTCATGGCCACAGGTATCGGCGAAGATTGTCGCTCACTGCAACTTTGGACAGACTACGAATACCGTGCTCACCATCCAAGGGGAAGCGGGGGTTGGGAAAACCCGGATGGTTTGCGAAGCGCTGAGTACCGACCACGCGATCGAGGCCCTTATTGCGGCGACGAGCGACGAACAGAAGGCACTGGATTTCGCACACGCAGTGGCAAGCGATCCTAACGCCCGGGCGATTCTGGTTGCCGATGAATGCTCATTGCAATACCGGGAGAGGCTGCGCCAAATCTTACCCGGCTGCCACCAGCGGTTTCGCATAATCGCTATCGACAACAGCCTTCAGCGCGCTGGCGCGACCGGAGAAATCGAGCTTAAGCAATTGAAAGTTGACGAAGTTTTTCAAGTCTTGAATTCCAGTTTTCCTTCTTTGCCGTCGGACAGGAGGAGAAGTTTCGCGGAACTGGCGAGTGGTTTCATTAGATTGGCCGTTGATCTCTGCAACTACAACCATCTTATTCCCATTGATGGCAAACTCGAGGGAATATTTGGTTTACTTCACGATTCATACCTTATCAAACGGCTCAGCGATGACGAACTCGCTGCAATTCAACTTGTTTCTCTGCTTCCACGAGTCGGCTACCGGGACGATGTCGCAAGCGAGTTGAAACAACTTTCTGCCCATCCCGCGATTAGTTGCGATCCGCAGCAGATCATTCAGATCGCCACGCGGCTCAAGCATTCTCCGGGATTCGTCGCTTTCGGCGGACGGTACCTCTACGTCACACCGAAACTAATCGCGCAAGTTGCTTTTCAATCAGCGTGGGTAAGGTGGGTGGCTCCTAATCCGCAGGGCTTTTTGAAAGCCTTGCCGCCCAACCTCCTGGACGGTTTCGTCAAACAGGCTGGACACGCTCCCGAACACGCGAAGACTGTATCCGATTTTTTTCTCAAATGGGCAACGAAGCTTGGTCCGCCGGACTTGGCATATGAAGCACAGGTTGATCGTCTTGTCAGGTTGGTCGAGACCGATCCAGAGATATTTCTGCCTTTACTGCAAGCGTTGATTGAGAGGATCCCGTCGGGAGAATTGCAATCCCTTCACACTCGAAACTTGGAAGGGCAAAATGCGCGACGCCAGCTCGTTTGGCTCGCAGAAAAACTCGCGCACCTCCCGGAGTATTTCGCTAGCGCGGAGAGAATTTTACTGATGCTGGCGTTGGCCGAATCAGAGCCACATCTCGGCAACAACGCGACGAAAATTTGGACTGCGCTGTACAGAATCGTTCTGTCCGGCACGTCGATCCCCTTTCTTGACCGGCTGAAACTCTTGGAATCCAGGCTGAGGGACGCCCAGGCAACGCAACTGCCGCTGGGGATAGCAGCTTTTGATGAAATTTTGACGACAGGGCCTGTCATGGGCCTACCCAGTCCGCCGGTAATCCTTGGACGTGTTCCGCCTCCCGTCTGGCGACCCACAGACAACGCAGAAATCCACGCTTGTCGCCTCGCTGGATTGGAGATGGCATCGCGCCTTTGCGCTGAAGGCGGTCCAATCGGTGATGCACTGCGTACAGTGGTTGTCGAGCGCCTCTCCCCCCTCATGCTTGCCGGCTACTTTGAACAGATAGAGGCGATTTTCGGACACGATACTCCTTCCGATCAATTGCTCGCGGTGCTGACTCGCGAGCTAGAGGATTTCACGGACACTTTCTGCCGGGATCGCGAAGTCACTGTCCAGCGCCGTCAAACGAATGCGGACGGCGTAGAGGAAATGGTAGCGGTAAAGGAAAGATATCCGCGGAAAGTGAGTCCGGACCTCGAAGCCCGAATCCGTGAATGGTACAGCCGTCTGATTCCCAAGACACTTCATGGCCGCCTCGTTTCCGTCGTCGGCAGAGACGCCTGGCAACAAGAGATTGCTGGTGATCGTGCCGAATGGCAACGGGAGATGGATGAACTCGCGCACGCGTTCATCAAAAATCCCCCTGAGTTTGACAGCGAGATTTCATGGCTTGCATCAGCGGAAGCTCGAAGCGGCTACCATCTTGGCCAGTCCATGGGCAAAGCGGATGCTGCAGGGGCATTACTGGAAAATGTTTTTAATGCTGCTCGCCATGGCGCGATCGGCGTTGCGAGGGGATACTTGGATCAAGCCTCAACATCCCACGAATCCCTTTTGGATCGCCTCAACGCCGCTTTGGATTCGCTCCAGCTTGAAAACGCGCGAAGTGCGTTCGAAGTACTCTGGTCGGCCGGCCCACCGGTCCGAAAGATCGAGCGATTCTTCGCGATGGTCGATGCGGGCCAACTTCCCGCAGAGTTTCTACGTAGTTTGGAACGCGAGGTGGATTCTGGTCACCTCGATCGAGATCAATTCGCTGGTGCTGTGAACCGTATGATTGACGCTGCAGAAGCGGGAAACTCTAGAGCGGCAGCGGCAGCCGTCAGGCTGCTCTATGCGCGACTGCATCCGGATCGCCGGGCATCAGGCTGCGATCACCTCAAGAATGCCCCAGACCTGATCCCTATGTTGCATCGCGCATTGCGTGTTGCGATCAGTTCGGCGCCTTCCGAGTCAACGTTTTCGTTGATCTTGGCGGAGGATCTAGCTGCGGTCGATGTGTCAGCAGGGTCGAAGTTGTTGGCAGCAGCACTTACGAGCCGGGAATACAATACTCGAGAACTCGCCGAGAAACACTTGATTGAACTGGCAGCACACAATCCAGAAGATGTAATGAAAGCTGTCGGCGACGTCCTTCTCCATCCGACCGATCGGGTGTGGCTTCAGATTGGTGACGTCTCTAATCTTGTGCAGGCCATCCCAGAAGCGACGGTTAGAAAGTGGATCGACGACAACGGTCTGCCCGCTGCGCAGCTCATCGCCAGGCATCTCATTCCGCCTCACATTAGCAACGGTCAGCCCGTAGTGCCTACGCTCACAGCATACGTTCTCGATAAATTCGAGGCGGATGATGGCGTGTTTCGTGAATTTCTAGCAGGAACGCACTCCGGACAAGTTTACTTTGGCGATATCGCTGCCCAACACCTTCAGGAGGCGCAAACCGCCCAAAAATTCATCGCGCATCCGCTTAAGCGGATTCGGGAATGGGCACAAGCCGAAATAACGGACGCACGTCGCCAGGCAGATTTTTGGAAACAGCAAGACGAAGAAGATTACATTAGATAGTCCGGAGGTGCCCAATCCCCAGGTTCGGCCACCTTCGACTCTCTCACCACCGGCGCGTCGCACAACTCTTGGCGCAGTGATCATCACCCGGTAATCCTGTCAAAACAACGCAATAGCCCGCCCCCAGCGCCGTTGCTTGCCTAAGCACACATCACAGTAGTCACTGGAGAATCTCATGCACTTAGTCACTCGCAGAAAAGTAATCCAGCTCACCCTATCAGCCGCAGCCGCCCTAACCATCGCGCGAAATCTCCCCGCCCAAGACCCACCCACCCAACCCTCCGAACTAGAAGCCC
>JBKJSI010000445.1:0-4602 GCA_046595915.1 Pirellulaceae bacterium | reverse complement strand
GGCTGCGGAAGCATGCTGGAACACGCCTCAGTGGAATGGATATCGACTCGGTTTGTTGACCTTGTCGCTCCTTGGATTTGCCTTCAGTGCGCTGTGCGGGGCTCATGTCATTCTTGCTTGGCAAAGGGCTGATAAGCGGCTGGCGAGTTGGTAGGATTTGCCTGTTTGAGATTGGCTGTGTGAAATGGAGCGGGCGGGAATTTGGATCCTTGAGGCGAACTCGCAATGAACCATCCCGAACGACTGGCATTGTTGCCGCTCATCTTTATTAGCTTTGGATTGTCTGTTCTTGGGCAATCGATGGCGGATAAGGTCTATCGAAAGCACTTCTCGACGAGCTTTGAGTCGAATGCTTATTTGCGGAAGGCGTTGAATCAACGTCACTGGCTGAACCCGCGATTGATTCTTGCCTCGGTGCTCCTTCTGATCATTACGCTTTTGGCCGACCGGATGCCGCAGGATGGGGAACCCGATCTGATCATGGATCTGCTTTTCACGGCGCTGTTCACGTACTTCGCCGTGGTCATCGGGCGGCACTTCACCAGTTTGCTGGTTTTTAACCATGTGAATCGAAATCCGTCGGAGCTCTCGGGCGTGATCCAGATGACCACCAAACTGCAAATGCACTTTGCCCTTTTCCAGTATGTAGCCGTGATCCCGGTTGTTGTCTTGCTGACGATCTATTCACCGAACCGGTACACGTTTGGGGCGATTTTGGGCGTGTCGCTACTGATGGGATCGAACTTGTTTTGGGCCTTTCAGGCAAAGTCGGCTACTCCGGGGCTGCCGCCGGTCGTGGAGGCGGAGATTGCGGAGGCGGAAGTGGTTCAACGGTAGGCAAAAGCCGCTTGGCGCCGCATGGACGTAACAAATGGCGTTCTCCTCCGCTGCCATAGGTGGCGACCTTGCTTGAATCGAGGCGCCGCTGATCCAAATGGCTTATCGGGAGGCTTCCGCCATGTTTTCTGAACTCTCCAAGCGTGATGTTTGGCTGTGCATTTTTGTCGTGGAGTGGAACTTCGCAGCTTTCGGCCAAGTTACCCAAGCCGTGGCGGCTTGGGACCAAGAACGAACCGTTTCGCTGCTCGAACACTTACACCGCACTGGCGCAATCAACGAAGAAGCTCGAAAAGCGCTAGATGATCTCCTGAACAACCGGCCATCGACGATGGTGCTCCCGAAAGCCAGTCGAACGACGCTGCGTGATGTGCGGCGGGTGAATGAACTGAAAGAATGGAGCACGAAGCGCGAGAAAAGGTCGCTCGAGGACACGGCGATCGCCAAGTAAGAGGCGGATGCACGCTAGCTACTGGCTAAGCGGGGGCATTCCTTTGCCAAAACTATAGACGCTTGCCTCGCAAATACCCGATACTGAGGCGAGTCGCGGGGGGCCTATAACGGACTCTCCTGCGATGGTCTTTGAGGATCGGGAATGAGCCTGCTTACGGAACTTGCGGAACGGTTGCCTACTTATGCGGCGATCGACTATGCGCCTGGGGCTGGGGGCGCGGCGGAGCCGACGGCGCTGCTAGCGTTTGCTTCCTTGGCGACGGGCCTCGAAGATCGCGCGGGGCAGTCGGCGGATTGGCTGGCCGATGCGCAGCGGGATGATGGCTCGGTGACGGTGCGGCCTAGTGAGGAGTGGCCGAAGTGGCCGACGTCTCTGGCGATTCTGGCTTGGCACTTTACGGCCAAGGAGCGGTACGCCGAGCGGATTAAGAAAGCGGTCGAGTGGACGCTGCAGTTTGAGAGCAAGAAGATGACGCCTGACTCCGATGTTGGGCATGATGTGACGATCATTGCGTGGCCTTGGGCGGAAGGGACGCATTGCTGGATCGAGCCGACCTCGCTGCATCTGTTGTCGCTTCGTGCGGTGGGGAAGGAGCAGCATTTGCGGTATCGCGATGGCATTCGGGTGCTGCTCAATCGTCAACTGCCTGGCGGCGGGTGCAATTACGGGAACACGACGGTTTTGGGACAATTGCTGCGCCCGCACCTATTGCCTTCGGCGCTCGCGCTGCTTGCTTTGACGAGTGAACCTCGCGAGCCGACGATTTTGCGGTCTGTGGGTTATCTGCGCAAAGCGTTGCGGGAGCCGCAGACGCTCATCTCCGCTTGCTGGGCTTGGCAGGCGGCTTATGCGTTTGGCGAGGCGCCGTTTGGCGCCGAGGGGGCGATTCGCAAGCAGATGGAACAGGTTGATGCGGGCGACAAGAATCCTTATCTCTACGCACTGCTCACTTTGGCGGCGGCGGGTAACGAGTCTCCGATCGTGAAGCTTACGCAGCAAGGAGCTTCGCCATGAGTGCCGCTGAAACTATGCCAAAAACGCGG
This sequence comes from Pirellulaceae bacterium, assembly GCA_046595915.1. Classification (GTDB taxonomy): domain Bacteria; phylum Planctomycetota; class Planctomycetia; order Pirellulales; family Pirellulaceae; genus JBKJSI01. The sequence goes on along the minus strand of JBKJSI010000445.1, from coordinate 2,268 downwards.
AGTATCGCGAATCTCGATCGTCGCAGCTTGATCATCGGCGCGAGTGTTACGGCAACCGTTGCGGGCGGGATGATTCTCGGCGCGCCGCTGCTGAAGCAGATGTCGTCGGGGCGGGCGAAGGTTTTTATCGCGCGGAATCAGAAGTACACGAGCAACCTCGCGAAGGTCATTGAAGATGGCCTGCGGGCGACGGGGCTCGATTTTGACAAGCTCGTGGGCAAGAAGGTGTTGCTCAAGCCGAATATGGTCGAGCCGATCAAGGCGTCGCCACATATGACGACGCATCCGGCGATGATCCTTGCGGCGGCGGAAGTCTTTTTGAAGGCGAAGGCGATTGTGGTCGTGGGCGAAGCGCCGGGGCATTTGCGGGATACGCAGCATGCACTCGAGGAATCGGGCGTTGGGCCGGCGCTGCGATCCGAGAAAATCACGTTTGGCGACCTCAACTATCAAGAGGTCAAGTTCATGCCGAACAAGGGGAAGGCGTGCAAACTCGAGGGGTTTTTCTTTCCCAAGGATGTGGTCGAGGCGGACTTGATCGTTTCGATGCCGAAGATGAAGACACACCACTGGGTAGGCGTGACGGCGTCGATGAAGAATCTGTATGGCACGATTCCCGGCATCAAGTATGGCTGGCCGAAGAATGTGCTGCATCACAACGGCATTCCGAATACCGTGTTCGATATTAATGCCTCGCTGCCGACGGCGATTGCGATTGTCGATGCGATTGAATGTATGGAAGGGGATGGACCGATCATGGGGACGTCCAAGCAGATGGGGCTTGTCGTGATTGGCACGACGCCGACGGCGGTCGATGCGACTTGCTGCCGCTTGATGCATGTCGAGCCGGCGCAGATTCCTTATTTGCGACTTGCGGCCGATAAGCTGGGCACGATCAATGAGCGGCGGATCGATCAGGTCGGCGAAAACTGGCGGCCTGTTTCGCAGGCGTTTCAGATTCTTGATGCGCCGCATTTGCGTAGTTTGCGAATTGATCGCGGGGTGTTGGTGAGTTGAAGAAGTAACGGGAATTGGAGCGATGAGCTTGAGATGCGAACGTTCGGCGGCTTGATTGCGAGCGAAGTCAGCCTCAAGCTTATTCAGTTGATATTGCAGTAGACTGGAAAACTGCTTAGCCGCGACGCAGGCGATGCCGGTGCTCGGATCTATCCGATTCGGGGCGTGCGTTAGGAACATCACCGCTTCTTCTCTCCCGTTCGGCTTGCCATCGAATTCGCAAATTCAGCGGAAATGGGCTTGCTACCTTCTTGACAGCAAAAGTTGTCAAGGTTAACATCGTTGCATGCTCGACATCCAAGTTATCGATGATCCTGCGGCTGCGACGGTGGCTTTGGAGCCTGTGCGGAGCCGTCTTCTCTCGGAGATGACTGCGCCGACGTCGGCGGCGACGCTCGCAAAACAAGTCGGCTTGGCTCGGCAAAAGGTCACTTATCACCTCAACATGCTCGAGGCGCATGGGTTGGTGCGGCTGGCCGAAGAACGCAAGTGGGGCGGGCTGACGGAACGGTTGCTCGTCGCGACGGCCGCTGCTTATGTTGTCTCGCCGGGCGCGCTCGGCCCTGTTGCTATTGATCTGAATCGGAAATGCGATCGGCTCTCCGCGAGCTATCTCATTGCCCTGGGCGCTCGCGTTGTTCGCGAGGTAGCTGACCTTGTTCGCCGCGCGACAGAGACCGGCAAACGTCTCGCGACTTTGTCGGTCGACACCGAAGTCCGCTTCCGCTCGGCGACAGACCGGGCAGCTTTTACGAACGAACTCACTGAGGCAATCGCGAAGCTCATTTCGAAGTATCACGATGAATCCGCACCCGGCGGCCGCGCCCATCGCCTAGTGGTCCTGGCTCACCCTATGCCGCAGAAATCTGATTCGAAGGAATAATCATGCGTTTGAGGAATAAAGGTTCACAAATACGTTCTGTTCAAAGCGAAGACTCCGATCAGCTGGCGACCTACTTGCGAGTGTTTTTGGCCTGCATCTCACTTTTGATCCTGCTGCCGTCGGCGCGAGCTCAAGAATTGCCGAAGCTGGGCAAAGAGCATGATCACTTGAAGCGGTTGGTGGGAACCTGGGAAGCAGAGTCGGAAGTCGGCAGCGGAACAATGACCTACAAAATGGAACTTGATGGTCTGTGGCTAGTGAGCGACTTCGACGGCGAATTCGTCGGAGTGAAGATCAAGGGTAAGGGCCTAGATACCTACGACGCAGCGACGAAGAAGTATAGGAGCATTTAGATCGATTCCTTGTCC
>JBKJSI010000236.1:0-2808 GCA_046595915.1 Pirellulaceae bacterium | reverse complement strand
GTGAGAAAGTGGTTTCATGGTGCGCTGGTGGGGCCAAGGACTTCCGTAGGACCATTTGGACAGTTCAATCGCGACTCGGGGCAAGTTGCCCCTCACATTGCTTCGCCCATAAGAGTTCGATCAACACCGCTTACCGTCTGCCACCGCTCGCGGAATTTTTTCAAAAATCGGGCTCACAATCTTCTGGTCTCGCACCACCTGCCACAAAACTTGCATGCTACTGCTGTGGGCCACAATCTGCGAATGATCGGCGTTCCAGGCAACCCATTTTCCTGAATACTCAATCGGAACAGCCGTGGTGGACTTCGGATCGAATGGCTTGGTTGGCATGATTTGCATCCTCACTTTATCGTGGCAGCATTCTAGTATCCTGGCCACGTGAGGGCCAGGACTTAGAACGACCAAAGGGCAACGCAATTGTCCAGAATACTTGGGTCATGTCGTCCTCTGTCCCGGCGCGCCGGGATCCCGCGACGGACGCTTTGCCGCAGGCAAAGCAACTTTCGCAGCGGATTGATGTGCAATGAAGATTCACTAATTGCGATACCCTGTATCGTAGCCTCAGCAAATTGCATTTTATGCGATTCTCATTCAAGATATACATAGCAACCAGCTCCACCGGATTTTCAAATGAACACATTGCCCACCTGCGAATCGATCTCGATTCCCGTTGATCTCGCCATGGCAACAACGTTTGCCTCGACGCCGCCCGAGGAACGCCAAAAGCTGGAATTGTTGTTGCGACTTCGCCTAAAGGAATTGACCGCTAAACCGTCACGCCCTTTACAGACAATCATCGATGAAATCGGCGCCAGCGCGGAAGCCAAAGGCCTCACCTCCGAACATTTGAGCGAGATGCTTCGCGGTGAGTGAACTTCGGGTAGTTCTGGATACCAGCGTGATTGTCAGCGCAGTGCTGCTCCCCAAATCGCTGCCACGGAGAGTGTTCGATTTTGTGCTTGCAAATGGAGTCGTCATTACGTGCGAGACGACAATCCTGGAACTCGATGAAGTTTTGCGACGTGAGAAGTTCAAAAAGTACATTTCTGAAGAACAGCGGCTTGAATTTGTCTCCGCCTTCGTTCAGCAAACGATCGTGATTGATGTGCGAGACTCGATCACAGCGTGTCGCGACCCCAAGGACGACAAATTCTTAGAGGTCGCAATCAGCGGAAACGCAACCCATCTCATCTCGAGTGATCAAGACCTCCTTGTTTTGCATCCCTTTCGGACCGTCGAGATCCCGAGCCCACAGGCCTTTCTGCAAGCTCATGGATCCGCGACTTAAGCTCCTCAATATATTTCTGCTTACCGCCGCAATGCCGCCTCCTTCGCCAATTTTTCCGCCAACTTCTCCGCATCCGCCAGCGGCATCTTTTCAATTTGCTTAATCAAGGCCGCAACCTTCTCCTGATCTTCCTTCGTCGCGGAGACGACCAAAGTCAGATTGATATAAAACGGCTGAATCTCCGCCGGTTCATTCTCCTCCGTAAAGGCCGGGATCATATTCTTGATCATTGCCTGGATTTTCTCAAAAGCGGCTGTGATCGCCGCTTGGTTGGGCTGTTCCTTATCTTTGAGACCTGTCCAAAGCTCCTTGAAGAACGGCAAACCCGCGATATCGTAAGCGAACGTCGTCTTCGTCCCTCGCGTCAGACGCTTGCTCGTGATGATCAGCGCCTTGTTCTTGATAACAAAGTCGAGCCCCAGCGGATCGAGAATGAGTTGCAAGACGCTTCGCAGTGATACGGGCTGCGGGAGTTCGAGCGACACGGGGTTGCTCGTTTCTATACCTTCCTCCACAAACCCGGCCATGTCTGGAACGATGTTGATCTTGGTGGTTTCGCCAAACAGTTTTAAGACTTCAGACAGCGGTTTGTCCTTGAATTTGGCTTCAACACGCTTCTCCAGCGACTTGTAGATTGCTTGGTCTTCCGGCGAGAGGTCTGTCTGGCTTTCAAGCTCCTTCCTCAATGATTCCCGGGAAGTCTCGCTCTCGCGGAGGCCATCCGATCGCAAAATCTTCTCTACCTCGTCAAGCCGCGTCGCTTTCAGTTGCTTGAGCATTTCCGCGATTCTGTCTTGCTGCCATTGGCGTGCCGAAACCACCATTGTCAGGTTGGAGTAGTAAAGATCTATCTTGATGTCGGCGCCTTTGCCATCGGCGCCTCCGGCCGCTTGCTTGATTAGTTCGACAAGCTTGGCGTATGTCGCCTCCAACTGGCCTTGTTTTAGCTTCGCTGGACTCTCACCAGCTTTCATGAATTTCTTCAGCAATAGGTAATGTTCCCGCACATCATAGGTGACGGAGACTGCTGGCTCACCTTCCTCTGCGAGCCGCACCAGTTGCTTAATCAAGTCTTGAACCTTCTCAAGCACTTCTTGCGTGGCGGTGACCTCCAACGTCAGATTGTCCGTCGACCGCTTGATGACCTTGGGTGACTCAGGATCGATGGTTTCATTGATCAAAATCTCAAGCTGCTCGAATGCGGGCGCGATCAACTTCGCTCGCTGTTGATTATCGGCGCCCAATCGAGCAAACCATCGCAAATTGGGCGTTCGCGACACATCAAACACCGCCGTCCGAATGGTACTCGCAAGTATCGCATTGGCCGGAGGCGCATTCTTCGCTTCCGCATTTCCTTCTTGCGAACTTTCCACTGGGACGACAGTCTCCCGCAGAGTCAAAAACACCGCCAACACATCCCGCTTATCCTCCTGCGGCTGATTGAGCTTCATGAACATCGCGATCGTTTCTCCCTTCGCGACTTCGACGCCCACCGTTTGCGAAACCTTGCACAGCTTCGG
>JBKJSI010000786.1:0-4621 GCA_046595915.1 Pirellulaceae bacterium | reverse complement strand
GGTGCGCGAATGAACCCGTCATGCAACTCGATGAAAAAATCGAGTCACAACTCCTGCCACCCAAGTCCGCCGAACCACCGAAAGCCGCCGCCGCGCCACCCTCCAAAGACCGACTAGTCGAAGGCCGCTTCGGCAAAGGTCTAAATGGCGCATCCGGCGGCGCCTTAGCTCCGCCCGACGCAGAGCTCCGCGACGCCCCGCTCACGATCGATTGCTGGGTGAAGCTTGAAAACAAAGATGGCTTCAATATCCTCGTCGCATCCGAAGGGAAGGCTTCCCCCTCTCACTGGGAGCTTTATACCTACGCCGGCAGTGGCGTGCTGAGTGCTTATCTGCCCGCCCGCGGCGGTGAGTTTAAAACCGACAAGCCAATCGTCGACGGCAAATGGCATCACATCGCCGTGCAACTCGATCGCGAAAAGATCGCGCTCTATGTCGACGGAATAAAATCACTCGACTCGCCACTCAAAGGCGGCTTTACAGGCTCCAAGCCCGGCAATGTCGCCATCGGCCGACTCGTCGAAGGCGGCATCGGGTGCCAAGGAGTGATCGATGAACTCCGCTTCCGTCGCGGCATCGTCGAAATCGGCAAGTCCACCAGCGAACCCGCAAAAGCTGACGCCGCAACGATCCTCTTGTGGAACTTCGACAAACTACAAGAAGGCAAGCTGCGAGACTCTTCGCCAGCAAAACGAAATGAATCCATCACCGCGCCCGCCGCAGCAGATTCCAAAAAACCCGCTGATGCCTCACAGCCCAAAGAAGGCCACTGGAGCCACAAAGGGGTCGGCTTCGCCTGGCAAGAATCTGATTCCGCCGACGATCGCTGGAAGCTAACGAACCACGGGCGACATTTGGCCAGCATTCTGCCCTTGGCGAGCGGAACCATTGCCAAGGGGTTGACACTCAGGCTCGGTCCCAAGATGGAACTTACTGCGGCATACGACACTCAAACTGCATCGCTCCGTGCTGTTTGGTCAGGTGGGTTTCTCAAATTCGATCCGGCTCGCTATGGCATCATCGCGCCGCCGCGCCCCGAGGGCGTGATGAAGATGGAGCTGCCAAGCGACTTGGGATGGGGCGATGAAGCCGGCCGATCGTCCAAGATCGCTTTCGAGTTTTTCTCACCTCATGGCAGCCTCAGTCCAGGCTTAAACTATCGAGTTGCTGGCGCCTCAGTGACGGAGTCGGTTTGGACAAGAGACAATGCGATCGAGACGACGGGAATTGAGAGGGAATTCTGGGTCGGCCCCCATGACAAACCTACGACCTACTGGTTTGCAGATCACGCGAAGATCGTAGCTGAAAAAGCCGACGTTATTACTGCGAAAATCACACCTCCTAAGCTGCCGGTTTATTTCATCAAGATTACGGGGTCGGCCTTGCGTCTTGTCAGATCTCAAAAAGCCGGTCGCGAAATTTTCGGAATCGCCATACCTGCAGCGAAGAGCATCGAAAACTTCAGTATCGAATACGCGTTGGATGGGTTTGGCGACGGCCCAAGCGAAAGCTCCCCCGCTCCACTTAGGAGCGTTTACAAAACCAAAGGCGCCCGCAGCCCCGACAATTCCGCCCTGGTCCTCGATCGTATCGCGCTCCCCTTCGAAAACCCCGACAAAGCTCTCTTCTTCGTCACCGGCCACGATTTTCTCGCGCCGGGCAAAATGGCAGTCTCGACGCTTCACGGAGACATCTGGCTGGTCGACGGTGTCGATGAAGATTTGGGCGAAATCACCTGGACTCGTTTCGCTACTGGACTCTTCCAACCGCTCGGTCTCAAGATTCGCGACGGCCACATCTATGTCCTCGGCCGCGATCAAATCACACGACTAGTCGATCCCGATAACGATGGCGTCGCCGATCGCTACGAATGCTTTTGCAACCTCTGGGATACGCCAACAGGTGGTCACGACTACGCCACCTGCCTCGAAATGGACTCCAAAGGCAATTTCTATTTCCTCGACGCTGTTAAAGGCGTGCAAAAAGTCTCCGCCGATGGCACAAAGATCGAAACCATTGCCACCGGCCTACGAAATCCCAATGGCATGGGCATGAGCCCGCGCGACGAGATCACTGCCGCGCCGCAAGAGGGTGAATGGACGCCCGCGTCGTTTGTCGCCTATGCCAATCCGGGCGATCACTTTGGGTACCAAGGTCCGAAGGTCGCGCCCGAGCGTCCTCTCGGTTTCGACATGCCGCTGATCTATCTTTCGCGCCGCATCGATAACTCCTGCGGCGGCCAAGTCTGGGTTCCGAAAAACGCTTTCGGCCCGCTCAGCGAAAAAATGCTGCATCTCTCTTTCGGCCAATGCCGGATGCTCCTCATTCAAGAAGAAACGGTAAATGGCATCCGCCAAGCCGGCGCAACTTCGCTGCCCATGGATTTCGATTCCGGCATCATGCGCGGGCGCTTCAGCCCCTACGACGGCGCCCTCTACGTCAGCGGCTCGCGCGGCTGGGTCACCCGCGCCGCCCAGGATGGCTGCCTCACCCGCGTCCGCTATACCGGTAAGCCTTTCACCGAAGCCCCCACCGAGGTCGAATCGCGCGGAAACGGATTCGTATTCCAATTCGACACTCCGCTCGATCGCCAAACCGCCGTCGACCCCGGCAGCTATCACATGGAAACCTGGAACTATCACTACTCCGCCGGCTACGGATCCCGCGACTACAAAGTCAGCAATGACGCCGAAGAAGGCCGCGACGAAATTGAAGTTCTCGCCGCAACGCTCTCGGAAGATGGCAAAACGCTCTCCCTACGCACGCCGTCGCTGCACCCCGCCAATCAAATCTTCATCGAATACCGCCTCCGCACCGCGAACGGCAAACCGCTCAAGCAGACCTATTTGCATACGCTCCATGCCGTGCGATCGGAAATGCTCCCCGAAGCGCCAACGCACAATGCGCTTGCCGACGCGGGACTCGACACCGCTAAAGCTGCGACGCTTGAGCCCGGCCTCCATTGGAATTTCAAAGTCGGTGGAATGAACGATTCACTTGTTCGCCGAACGGCCGCCATCAATGTCGAAGCCAATGAACCTCCGACCGCGGTTGTTCCTGCCGGTTCGTTCACCGCAAATGCGCAAGGCTTCCTCGTCGCCCCCTTTAGCGACGAGTATTCCTTTGAGATTCAAGGAGAAGGCGAAGTCACGCTCGAAGTCGCTGGCCGCAAGCTCATTTCCGGCAAAGTAACTAATAGTTCGCCCGCCCGAATCGACAACGCCCGCCTCGCCAAAGGCTACAACCGTCTCCACATCACGCTGGCAAGCAAAGCGGACGGCGCAGCCCGCCTCCGCATTCTCTGGAAAGGCGAGGGCTTTCCTTGGGAGCCTTTGCCTCCCACCGCGTTAGTTCATTTACCCCAATCTACCGACGCAATCTCTCGCGAAGGGCTAAGTCTCTTCGCCGAGCATAATTGCATCGCCTGCCACCCCTCCGCCGCATTCGACAAAGCATCACAGGCGTCGCTCCAAAAATGGTTTACAGCCCCGCGTCTATCCGAACTCTCCACTCGTCTAAAGCCCAATTGGATCGCAAGCTGGATCGCCGATCCCCACTCGCTCCGCCCGCAGGCGCGAATGCCACATCTACTTGCCGAAGGCGAGAAAGGGAAAACCGATGCCGCCGACTTAACTGCCTATTTGTTGTCACAATCGAAGGAGAGGCCTCGCGATTTGACGACGATCAACCCTGCAAACAACTCGGCGGTGGTAGAGGCTGGCGAACGTCTTTACGAAACCCTCGCCTGCGTAAGTTGCCACCGACTGTCGCCGCCCACAGAAGCAGATGCGCACGATCGGATCTCGCTTCACTTTGTTGCCCAAAAGTTCACTCCCAGCGGCCTTCTCGCATTCCTCAAGAATCCCACTTTGCATGCCCCAGCATCGCGAATGCCCGACTTCGGCCTCACTGACGAGGAAGCGAGTCAGTTGGCAAACTTCTTGCAATCGAAAACAGCCTGCAATGAACTGCCGGAGCTAGATTTATCTGCCGGCAACGCCGAGCGAGGTAAGGAGCAATTTTCAAAGCTGCGCTGTGTCCAATGTCATGAAGACGCCAAGCCAGATCGCCCCGATATCGCCATCAACATGCTCGGTAGCGGTTGCCTCTCATCAAAAAATAATGGCGTAGTGAGATACTCGTTTACGCGAACTCAACAAATTGCCCTCAGCGAATGGCTCCATCTCGCCGCGAAGGACACCAATCTCCACTCAAGCATCGAAAACGCCTCGCTCCTCATGAAGCACTATCGTTGCAACGCCTGTCACGACCGCGATCTCACCGTCGCCCCGCGTCGCTCCCTTATCGAAGAGGAAGGCGACAGCGGCTTGCCCGCGCCGGTCATTCCGAATCTCACTTGGACCGGCGACAAACTGCGGCGTGATTGGCTACAGCCTTTCCTCGCCGGCGAATCGAAAGTCCCCACCCGTCCCTGGCTCGCCGCCCGCATGCCTCGGTTCCCCGCGATCGCCGAACCTCTCGCCAAAGGCTTCGCTGCCGAGCATGGGCAAATGGATATCGCGCCATCCTCTGCCGGAGAGTTCGACAAAGAAAAAGCCCAACTCGGCGCCTCACTCGCCTCGCAAAATCACCTCGATTGCCGCCAATGCCATGCCATCGG
>JBKJSI010000639.1:0-4261 GCA_046595915.1 Pirellulaceae bacterium | reverse complement strand
CATCACTGAACCCGGCCGAGGCAGGTTCCGAGATCTCGATATATTTATGGGTCTTTTGCTCCGATGGTTTGGCGATTCGTTTTTTTGACTTCGGCCTCTTTCTTTTTACGGGCCTTTCTCCCGTCTCTGCAAAACGTATGGCCGTCGCAACCAGTGAATTGCAAAGGTTTTCACTCGATGCAATTGCTTGAATACTCGCGCCGTTCCTCCTTAATTCAATAAGCCTCGGTGCAAGAATTTCGTATCTTGGAACTGAATCGATATTCACTTCAACTTTGGTCGCGGTCGTCGGAGGTAATTGTCGAATGAACTTATCACCAGTGGCACTCTGAATTGCAGCCCTTAAGTTCGGCGCAAAGGATGCAATCCACTTCGCTCTTTGAGCCCTTCCAGGCTCCCTAGTCTGTCGGACCATAACTGGTCCCGTGAGTTCTCGGATGATCAACGCCGCCGCAGAGGTTTGACCCTTTAGGGTTTCCGATAAGTCACTCAAGTATTCGCGCGCTTTTTCTTTTGATAAAGCAGCGTTGATCGACGGCGCTTTTACTTCGGCATCCCGAATCTGCTTCTGGAGTTGTGTACAAGCACGCTCCAGTTCTTTGATGCGTTCGCTATGCGCTCTACAGTACGACTTGTCTTCAGATTCCTCGATGAGGTTAAGAAGCTTTCGGATGGAGCCTTGTTTTTTCTTAAGATCTGCCTTCCAAACGCTCGTATCGTCTCGTGGTGCTGCTCGAAGTTCGCGCAAGTGCTCATTCGCCTGGTAAACAAGGTTGTCCATGTTGGCATCGGTTAGGACGCCTTCATGTAGAAACTGCAACAACGCCGCTTCGATTTGTCGAACCGATTTTGAAGAAGAAAGCTTACAGCCGTGTGCGCCGCGCGCTCCATTCGGACACCCCATCTGCTTATGTTCCCCAGCTGATCTGATGAGCTTGAGTTCATGTCCACAGTCCGCACAAAAGAGAGTGCCGCTGAAAAGAGTCGTGGGCTGAAGCTGATTGCGTGTGACCTTTTTCCCCGTGCGCGGGTCGTTACTTCTTATTGCCGCTAATTTTTTTCGTGCTGCTCGCCAGAGCGAAAGCGGCACGATTGCCAGCGTTTTATCATAACGCACAACCCATTCGCTATGCGGTTTTTTGATCGAAATCCATTTCATCTCGAATGAATCAAATTCAGTCCGCTGGCGATTTGAAATGAAAACGCCAATTGCCGTCGGGCTCCAAAGAAGTTTTTTGACAGCTGGCGCGTCCCAACTTCTTGCACCGTCGATCTCATTACGATTGAATTCCTTGGCGATCTGAGATGCTGAAAGCCCCTTTTCAACAAAAAGTACGTACATCAGCAATCGCGCCTGACTCGTTGTCGGGTCGACGCAGGGCTCGGTCATGGTTCGTCCGTTGGACTTTGTGATCGGCTGACCTGAGGCATCGAGTTTCGGCCGTCTAGTAAACCCGAGTGGAAGCTTACCTAGCGTTCCGCCACGTTTAGCCGCTCCTCTCATTCCCCTCCCGACTTTTTCACGCAGACTCTTTACGAAGAGTCTGGAAAGGAGGCTGTAAACCGTGACCTGGATATCCCAATTAGCGGAACTCAAATCGAACCCGTCGGAGGCTCCGATTAGTCGTTTTCTTTGCTTTTTGGAAAATTCTGCAAGTCGCCACCACTCAAGAGAATCACGAGAAGCTCTCGTAAAATCATCAATGAATGTGGTTTCAAGAGGCAATTTCGGATCGTCTAACAATCGCCTATAGGCGGAATAGCCAAGCCGGGTTGCATCGAGGCCAGAGACTGAATAGTCCGCAAAGACAAAATCCCAGATCAATAACCTCCTTTCGTCTTCTGCTTTCCTCAGGGTATTCACCATTTGGTCAATAATTGACGAAGGTGAACTGTTGTCGCATGAGTATCGATAGTAGCCGCCGGCAAGTGGAAGTCTTGCGGCATCGGCTAGCGCCAGTTGCTCACGATCAATCTTTCCTCCTGCGTGACGAAGTTTGAAATTAGAGACCATGCCAGTCAGCGTCTCGGGCGTTGGCGCTGGAAACAATCCAGTATTGGCGAGTTCAGGCCACGCGTTACGTTGAAATCCTAGAAACTCCTGAGCTAGTCGCTCCAGTTCGCTGTCTTGAGGAAGGCCACGTTCTGACTTCGCCCGGCGTGGTCGACGCTCGGGCCTCGGAAACGGTGCGTGAATCGATTGCGGCAGCGGAGCTTTCTGGTCTTCAGTGGTCTTAGATGCGACTACCGTTTTGACTAGGCCATCCCTGTCGATAACTGGTCGCCCATTTCCCTGAGCCGCGGCTTCCTTACTCATGGCTATTCTCCGAACCGGAATTCAATGAAATCCGATGGAGGGCAGTCATCTTTGGCACAGGTCGATACTCAAACACAACCGCATTTAGCGGTTTGGTGTGAATGCATCTTCCGATAGCTCAATGGTTTGCGCAATCGCAGCCCAAAAGAGCCAAAGACCATTTGTCTCGTTAGGAAATGTAGGTCGCCGGTCGCTCCGACTGATCGTAAGTAACGCTGAATCAACGACTTAGATTACCTGCCGAAGGTCGGCAGTGCAGCGAGTTTCGAGAGCCCCAAGACGGTAGATACCGCCTTTGGACCCTGGAGTGCTGCACATGCCCCGTTTTGCCCAGTCCGCGCCGTCCTATCGAAAGCACTTAGCTTCCGGCCAAGCGATTGTTACGCTTCAGGGCCATGACCACTATCTCGGTCGCCATGGTTCTGTCGAAAGCAAGCGGAATTATGACCGCCTTGTAGGCGAATGGCTGGCGGCCGGACGTCCGTCCTCCGCGCCGGCTGCATCGAATGCAATTACTGTGGTGGAAGTGCTCGCCAAGTTCAAGCATTTCGCGAAGTCGCACTACGTCAAGAATGGTAAACCTACGGGGGCGGCCGATACTTTTACTGCAACTTACCGGGAATTGAATTTGCTTTATGGCAGGCAACCGGCTATCGATATCGGCCCGCTTGCTCTCAAGGCCATTATCAACCGGTTGATTGAGGAGGGTCGGACACGCCGCTTCATCTGTGAACGTCTCCAGCAAATCAAGCGCATTTACAAATGGGCGGCCAGCGAAGAGCTAATCCCCTTCGACACCTACCAGCGACTTACGACCGTCGAACGACCTCGTAGAGGAAAAACGGCGGCGAAGGAGCTACCGCCGGTGCTACCGGTCGAGGATTCCATTGTCGAGATGACTCTAACGTACCTGCCCCAAGTCGTTGCTGACATGGTGCGATTCCAAAGGCTAACCGGAGCGCGACCAGGAGAAGCTTGCCAATTAAGGCCAGCGGACGTCGATCGCAGCGAGGAGGTTTGGAAGTTCACGCCAATGGAACACAAAACCGAGCATCACGGCAAACGACGGTTGATCTTGATTGGCCCCAAGGCGCAGTCGATCTTACAGAGTTATCTAGCCCGCGACGCCGAAGCGTTTTGTTTTGATCCTCGTGAATCGGAAGCGAAACGCCGCGCTCAATTGCACGAATGCCGTACAACTCCCCTTAACTATGGCAATCGTCCTGGAACTAACCAAAAGCGACACCCAAAACGCGGTGCGGGTACTCGGTACACGAACAACAGTTACCGCCGTGCAATCCATCGAGCATGTGAGATTGCGTTCAAGATGCCGGAGGAGTTGAGGCCGCCTCAAGGAAAAAAAGCTGCCGAGGAAACAGCCGAGCAGAGGGAAAGCCGAATAAAAGCTACGAAATCGTGGCGAGCGTCCAACCTTTGGGCGCCAAATCAATTGCGTCATACTGCGGCGACTCAGGTTCGTAAGGCGTTTGGCATTGAAGCAGCACAAGTGCTTTTAGGTCACTCCAATCTGACGACTACGGAGCTGTACGCAGAAAAGGATTTGGCGAAGGCATCCGCGATTATGGCTAAGATTGGCTAGTGCTTCTCCTTGCCGTGGAAGCATGACGCCTGCTGCACTCTCAACCTAGATGGAGCGTACCGCATTGGACAGTTTTGGGCTCACATTTTACCCGCGCCCCAAGGCTGCGGTGGGCGGCTGCCTCCGTTAACGTGCCTACTCGCTGGCATGAAAAGTGGTTGATTCTCAACAGAGATTTCAATTCTTGGCTTAAGCAACTGCGAGACCGTACTACAACCTTTGTGCCTTCGATGCTCAATTACTTCGCCCGAACTAAGGACATATTTGTCTATCACCTTGCAGCTGACATGAATTTGATGCGCAAGGCACAGTAGCCGCTGCCAATAGCTAAATCCCGGCCCTTT
>JBKJSI010000384.1:0-8505 GCA_046595915.1 Pirellulaceae bacterium | reverse complement strand
TCCCACCAAAATCTCCGCTGAAGTGCGAAATTGGGATTTTGCGGATGACGCCGAAAGTGTCCGGCGCTGGAAGTATCGCGGAAGGCACTCTCGCTTTGCGGCCGGCGCTGGCAAGCAAGCGATGCAACAGTCGGGAATTTCCGCCGACAAAATCGACCCCACTCGCTTTGGCGTTTATCTTGGCGCGGGCGAAGGCAATCAAGAAGTTGGAATTTTTCTAGCTGTCATTGATCGTTCCATTGGCCCTGATCGCACAATGAGCGAAGTCGATTTCACTCGCCACTGCCTCGACTGTCTCAACCCGGCTACCGAGTTGGAGCAAGAGCCCAACATGCCTGCCGCGCACTTGGCCGGCCTCTTTGGGGCCCAGGGGCCCAACATGAACTGCCTAACGGCTTGTGCGGCGAGCTCCCAAGCAATCGGCGAGGCCACCGAGATCATCCGCCGAGGCGACGCGGATGTCATGCTCGCAGGAGGCGCCCACAGCATGATTCACCCTTTCGGGGTGACTGGATTTAACCTGCTGACGGCGCTCTCAACCAACAACGAACATCCAACCAAAGCATCGCGCCCGTTTGACAAAATGCGAGATGGCTTTGTTCTCGGTGAAGGCGGCGGCATGGTCGTACTCGAAGAGTTGGAGCAAGCCAAGAAACGCGGCGCCAATATCCTCGGTGAAGTGCTTGGCTATGGCACCACTTCAGACGCCTTTCGCATTACCGATATTCACCCAGAAGGACGCGGCGCGATCGGCTGCATCACCATGGCGCTTAACGATGCCAAAGTGAATACAACCGATGTCAACTATATCAATGCACACGGCACAAGTACGTCAATCAACGACCGTGTGGAATCACTCGCCTGTAGAGAGGTTTTTGGAAGCAACGGACACAAAGTTCCGCCGATCTCCAGCACCAAAAGCATGATGGGACATCTCATCGCCGCCGCCGGGGTGACCGAAATGATCGTTTGCCTAAAAGCGATTCACGAAGGCGTTTTACCTCCAACGATCAACTACGAATATCCTGACCCCGATTGCCCGCTCGACTACATTCCGAACGTCGCACGCGAGTCGAAATGCGACATCGCCCTCAATAACAGCTTTGGATTCGGCGGCCAGAATATTTCGCTTGTCGTCGGCCGTTTTCGAGGTTAATCCGTAAACCGAGCCGCGCAACAAAAGAACGCTCAAGTCTTCAATCGCAGCGATTAAGAAACGCAAAAACCTATGGAAGCTCACAAGGGCCGTTGCTCAGTCGAAGCCTTTATCAAGTTGACGGTCAAAGCGGAGGGCACGAGACTCGAACTCGCAACCCCTTGCGGGGCACTTCATTTCCAATGAAGCCGCTAACCATTCGCTTACCCTCCTAAGCTGGTTCCGAGGAACACAGCGGACGAACATCTTATCGGCCACCCCGCAACCACGAAAGGCTGGAATCGGACCGATTGGGCCCGAAAACCCGCACTTGTACGATCCTCGACGCCCTACCTGCTTCTTGTCATCATGGTGTTTGCGGTCGTTTCGCCCCGCTCTGGGACTTCGATTGCGTGAAGAGGAGACGCGAAAAGCAGCTTATGGGTTCGGCCGACCTACCGCAGAATCCCCGCACGGCGACGCCGCCCTCGATCTTATTGTCGGTAGATAGGCAAGATTCTTCGGTCCAAATCCCAGAGCTCAAACCGAGGTTTCGGCTCAGCACATTGATGCTTGCACTCACTTCGAGCGCGGTTTGCTTAGCGGTCGCGCGTAACTTACCCGAGCTTGCGATCGCGATGGTCTTCGTCATGGCGATTGCGATGATCCGTGTACTCTATGGAATTCAGCTGCACGTCGATGCCGGCGTATCTGTCCCATTTCGCCGCGAAGTCGCGTTCTATCTGATGTCAATTCTTGCCGTGATTTCCATCGCCGGATTCGTCGTGCTTGCATTTTCATTAACGCTCGGCGCCTGCGTTGGGCTTGCCTTGCTAATTGCACATAACACGGAGGTGCGCCAAACGGAGTGGATTTTTGGCGGCTTTATTTCCGGCTGGATACTAGGTCTCGTCGCGGCTACGATCACCGGCGGCTGTCTTTTTCAAGCGATTTGGTTCACCAATCTGAAGCCGCGAGTTGCGAAGGTGCAGGGTAATCGCAGCTGAAAATTCACGAAAAAAAAGCCTCTCGCGACGCTTGTCGCGAGAGGCATAAGACTACACTTTGCGGAGTGTTGTCAGCCGACATCGACTACTTTGGAGCGTCGGCTGGCTTTTCATCAGGCTTTGGATCACCAGCAGGTGCTGCAGGCTTCTCTTCAGGTTTTGGTTCCGCAGCAGGGGTCGCCGGTTTTTCTTCCGGCTTATCCTCAGGCTTAGATTCCGGCTTCGTCTCTGCCGCAGGCGCCGAAGGCTTCTCCTCACCGGAATCGGAGGTCATATGGTCGGATTCGACAGGCGGGGTGGAGGTCGATGGCTTGGGGGCCGGCTCGCAACCTAGCGAAAAAATGCAGAACGCAGCAAACATCATCAATAGCGAAAACTTTTTCATGTTTCAAATCTCCTAGACGGGCAGGAATGGCTCAGTGAAACGTTTTGCAGGTAAAGAGTCACTAGTGGCGACTATGCCGCTATTAAACCCCTATTTATTGTAGCTAAGGGCGTTCGCGGTCCCAGGGGCTTCCGCCGGCAATTTCTCCGAGAAATCGCTGGCCCCCTTGGTGAAATAGATGATCCTCGCAACGTTGGTGTTATTCCAACGAATGGTCTTTTGCGTTGCACACACTGGCCAATCCAGACTCTCAAGACGTTTACTAGTTTACTGCTAGGGAATAAATCGCCCGTTTAACGGCTCTAATGGTGGTGTCCAGCGTGATGGAAGCTCCCAATCTCGGTGAGACGAAGCAATCGCCGGCGAATTTATCGCCCGGCGAGCCGCCTTCGCCTGCCGATTTGGAAGTGGAATCGATCGTACTGCGATACTACGAAGACGTTTACCGCTATGCCTACCGGCTATCGGGAAATGGCGACGATGCCGCAGACCTTGCTCAGCAAACCTATCTGCTAGCAGGACGGCGAGTACATCAACTTCGGGAAATCGCCCGCTGCCGATCTTGGCTTTTGGCGATTGTGCGAACCTGTTTCCTCAAATCGATTCAGCGTCGCCGTCCAACACTTGCGACTGATATCGAACTTGAGGTTCGGCAAGTCGCTTGCGCGGAGGTCGATTCGCCGATTGATCGCGAGGCGATTGGCATTGCGCTGAATGAACTTCCAGAAACCGATCGACTCATTTTGATGATGTATTACTTTGAGGAATTAGCCTACAAGGAAATCGCCCACCAACTTGATATCCCTATTGGGACCGTAATGAGCCGCCTATCCCGCGCAAAACAACGGATGCGGCAACAAATCGAAGCCAAAGATATTCACTAAGGAAACTTCGCCCTAAGAAACCAGCCTCCGTTTGAGAACTATGGATCGTCCAACCCTGCAAGAACAACTCGACGCCTGCCGCACCTCCGCTGATGTCAGTGGCGATCCGAACCTGCGCGAACTCGCCGAGGCCGTAGCGAACCATTCTCAAGTTGAAAAACAACTCGAAAAACTAATCGCATTCGACTCGCGAATGGCAAATGCATTAGCCAACGTTTCGCCCCCTCACGATTTGAAAGCAAAACTCGCCGCCGCTTTCCGCCAAGGCGCAGCGCTCCAAGAACAAGATCGCTCGCGAATGGGCACGATTGCGAGCCGAGTCGTTGAAACGATTTCATCTGAAAATTCGCCAACAGAGTCAACGGTCGAGAAACCCAAGGGAATTATCTCGCCCAAGCGACGATTTCTTGGCAAGTCTGTCGCGGCCACGTTGGCGGTTTCAGTTGTCCTGATACTGATGTTCATCTTCGTTCCCAAGCCAACATCGACAGAAGTCACCAAGACCGAACCCGAACTTGCAAACCTAGCGCACTTGTTCTGCACCACCGAAGGCGAGAACTGGAACTCAGATTTTTCCGGCGTACCAGAAAAGTTGAAATGGAACGGTCGGGCGATTCCTCTCAGTGGCGTGTCCCAGCCAACGCGTTGGAGAAAAATCGATCCCAAACTTCCCGGAAACTGGATCGTGTGGGAACTGAATTCCACGAAAGGGGAGCGGATCTATTTGCTCGCCTCCGATGCAGCCTGGAAACCCAATCTGATCTCAGCGCGTCCTTCGAAGACTCCCATGAAAAACACCGGAACATGGTCGGTCGGAGTCTGGGCTCAAGGCGGAGTTACGTACGCCGTAGTGGCACAAGGCGACGCAAATCGGTTCAAGAGTTTGATCCAACAGCAGCAAAACGCACTGCTTGAGCGGCCCCCAGAGCACCAACTGGCGCGAACCGCAGCCTAATTTTCGGCGATTTCAAACCACGATCGCCACTCCTCCCCCGGTTTCGGGCTTGATTGTCAAGCAGCACCCCGCGCCAATACGATATTCTATTGGGGTTGCGCCAAACAAAATTGCGTCGCAAGTTGAGGAACCTCGCATGCTGACGATTGAAAGCTCGAATCGCGCCCAACTATGCGACGGCCTATCGCGGCGCCGAATGATTCAAGTCGGCGCGCTCGGTGCCTTTGGACTTTCACTCCGTCACCTGCTGACGAACGAAGCTCGCGCCGCCGAAGAAGAAAAAGCCACTTCCAAGAAATCGGTCATCTTGATTTGGCAACATGGCGGTCCATCGCAGCTCGATACCTTTGACATGAAGCCCGATGCACCGCTCGAAGTTCGCGGGCCCTATCGCTCAATCTCGACGAATCTGCCGGGCCTCGAAGTATCGGAGCTCTGCCCCGAGCAAGCCAAGGTGATGGACAAGTGCTCCATCATCCGCAGCTTTTCGCACGGCAACGGAGACCACTGGGCCGCCGCACACTGGATGCTCACTGGCCGCACCGGCGCAACCGGTTCCGATCGCCCGCCAAGACAACCCTCCATTGGCGCCGTCGCCTCGCACCTCCTCGGCCCCTGCAAGCCCGGTGTGCTCGCTTCGGTCAACATGAATGACGGTGGATTCGGCTACCACGGAGCAGCCTGGCTTGGCGTCGCCAACAATCCATTTCGCTACGGCGAATTCAGCTACGGCAACGAGGCCGGACGGCTTCCCTCCGGCGATCACAAAAGTTTTTCACTAACCGATGGCCTTTCCGAAGATCGCCTACTCAATCGCGTCTCCCTGCAAAAGCAATTCGATTCACTGCGCCGAAGAATGGATGGCAACGCCGCCTTCGAAAGCGCCGACCATGTCGAGCAACAGGCGCTCGATATTATCCTCACCGGCAAAACCCGCGAAGCATTCGACCTCTCCAAAGAAGATAAAAAAGTCCGCGAGCGCTACGGCGATGGCTGGGGTGAACAAACTCTGCTGGCCCGTAGACTGATCGAATCCGGCGTGCGCTTCGTCTCAGTCAACACCGGCTATTGGGACGATCACGGCAATATCAAAAAAGCCCTCGACCGAAAGATGCCCAAGCACGATCGCGCAGTCGGCGCCCTGATCGCCGATCTTGCCGAACGCGGAATGCTCGACGACACTCTCGTCATCACCGCAGGCGAATTTGGTCGCACTCCCAAGATGAACAATCAAGCCGGCCGAGATCATTGGCCTCAAGCCCAAAGCATTCTGCTCGCCGGCGGCGGTTTTCGTCACGGTCAAGTCATAGGCTCAACCAACAAACACGCCGAACACCCAACCTCGCGTCCGGTGAAGGTCGAAGACTTTTGCGCCATTCTCTATCGCGCACTCGGCCTCGATCCACTACGAACCATCGAAGACCACTCCGGCCGCCCCATGCATCTATTGCCAGGCGGCGAAGTTCCCCGCGAATTAATCTAACGTAGAGCGCCCAATCCTAACCCGAAGCGTAAGCGAGGATTTCAGTTAAACAGTCGGCGCAGCCACCGGAGTAGCAGCGAAACATGGCTCAAGCGGCGGAGCAGCAACAGCCTGCCCTCCAAGCGGAGAACTAAGCCCCAGCGCCGCCAGGGTGAACCGCGTAATGTGCTTAGCAAGATCTTCCGGCGAATAGTGAGAATTCATCGCCTCTTCGCCGATCATGATTCGCGATGCTTCGCTCGTAACTCGAAAGGCAATGCATTGACCAAAGATGCTCTGGGCGGTTTGAAGTCGCGTATGGAGCGGAGATTCCGCCGGGAGAACCTCATTGAGGATATTGAGCATCAACTCAAAATGCGGATTGAAGTGATTCTGCGATAGCTCTCGGCAGAACTCCGTGGGCTGGAGTAGCTCCCGAATGATGAGCCGGCTTTGCCACATGCCTTGCCCCACCCCACCAAGTCGCCGCATGACCACCAAGATCAAATCGTGCAGCCGGGTAGCGGTAGGTGTATTGCTAGACCATTCGGGCAGCGGGTAAGCCTGAATCTCTTGCTCCGCCGCGACTCGAAGGATTTCGCGATAAAGCGATGCCTTATCCTCAAAATAGTAGCTGATTGCCGCGATATTCACCTCGGCAAGGTTGCAAATCTCCCGTACGGTTGCCGCCTGAAACCCCTTGGCGGCAAATACAGCTCCCGCGGATTCCACGATTCGGCGTCGAGCCGTTTCAGATTGGGCCATTTGAGCCGGAGTCCCCATCTTGACATCACCTCGGTTTGGGCAGCCACCGATCAACGGTGTTTATCATAGTCCATACACCAAACGGGGGGGAATACCCTAAAACGAATCTCGTTTGCTTCGTTTCAATCCCTTTCGCCGTGGCGCCGGTCCGAAACAAGACCTCCGCCTAATAGTTAAATGCGTAATCGAGTCTGTTTGGCGACACCTGCGCTGATAAATTCACCCCAGAATTTAACGGAATCTCAAAACTAATTGTCGGAATCTTGGACTGCTGCATTTTGCACATCAAGCCTATGCACTTTGATGCGCCTTTCGAGACGCCAAAACGCACTTTCCGTTCCAATACAACGAAAACGACGATTTCTGCGTATTTGTTCATTGGCATAGCGTTTGCCTTAAGGCGACTGAAATCGCGTCCAAAGCCAAAAAAAGGCGACCGCTGTCGATTTGGGGCCGCAACAGAGCAGAGGCATCTTTGGGGCCGGCCAGGAAGAGGCGACGTTAGGGCGGATGCCACAGACTCCAGGACAAGGTCCGAGCCCTGTCACCAGGCCACTTAGCCGTCGGAACCGGCTTAAGTGCCTGAACCTTGGTATCTCTGGCTACCCGTACTTGGCCTTTGGACGAGAAACAGGGTGACTTACCCTCGAGCACTTGGCTTGAGGGTGTCGATCAGGCGAGGAAAGATTTTCCATCGGGGAGGTCTTCACTCGCCTGTTTCGCTTTCATCCCCTGGCATTTTGCACCAGGGCTCAATGCCAGGCGCATGGTGGATTCGCGTTGAACTCGCGACTATCCTTCTTCTTAGGGGGTAATGGGGAAACCCGCCATCTATCCCCCCTTTCTGCTCAAAAAGAACGCTGAATTCATTGGCGCGCGTTAGAGTACTTTCTGGGCGCAATTTCGCTCTAACTTTGTGCAAAAGGCCGGATTTGGCCCTCAATGAAAGTCGAATGGGTGTCGGAATTTCAATTTCGACTCACTCGCTACACTTTTTGATCTCGAACTGAAATTTCCCAACTTTTGATTCCGCACCGCAAGGTGATTGCATGACGCAAAATGGCTGCCAATTCCCAATGACGAAACGCTTTGGATTACGTTTACCTTTGCTTCTTGCCATCTCTTCTTTTTGCGTCCTATCGACTCCGCTATTTGGCCAAACTCCCCCGGCGGTAGAACCCGCACCAACAGCTTCCTCGCCGAGTGGCTCTGCAGCCAAAACCGCTTCGACCGGCCTTCCGCAGCAAGTTGGCAAGATTAATGAAGAAATTCGCAAAGGCTGGAAAGATGCCAACATCAAGCCCGCAGCGCCTGCAACTGAAAGTGAATGGTGCCGCCGCGTCTATCTTGACGTGATCGGTCGCGTGCCCTCGGTCGAAGAACTCAATGCGTTCATCAACAGCAAAGAAAAAGACAAGCGTTCGAAACTAGTCAATACACTCCTCTACAACGAAAAATATACCGACGATTTCGTCCGCAACTGGACCACGATCTGGACGAACATCCTCATCGGTCGCTCCGGCGGCACCGGCGAAGATCGCCTCACTAGCCGCGCCGGTATGCAAAAATACCTCCGCGACGCCTTCGCCAACAACAAACCCTATGACCGAATGGTCGTAGAACTCGTCACCGCCCGCGGCGTCAGCCAGCCCGGCGAAGAGGGCTTCAACGGCGCGGTGAACTATCTCGCCAATAAGCTCGACGAAGAAGGCGCTCAAGCAACCGCCCAAACCTCGCGCATCTTCCTCGGCCTCCAAGTTCAATGCACCCAGTGCCACAATCACCCCTTCAATGATTGGAAGCAGCAGAAGTATTGGGAATTCAACGCCTTCTTCCGCCAAGCCCGCGTGCTTCGCCGATTTGAGCAAGGCGGCAATCGTCCCACTTCGATTGAACTTGTGAACCAAGATTT
>JBKJSI010000278.1:0-10012 GCA_046595915.1 Pirellulaceae bacterium | reverse complement strand
ATTCTGCTTTTTTGTGCCCGTGGAAATCCCTGATGGGTTTTCGTGGAACGAATGATTGACAAAGGTCGTTCAATGGGTATTTTAGGGGCGAAGTGGTGAGAAGTGGTGGGAAGTGGTAAGCGACAAAAAGTGACCAGGATCGTCATTGATGTTTTTGACCGGAACTTATCCTCGAGCGATCGACGAAAAGCTCCGGTTGGCACTTCCCAAAAAACTTCGCGACGGTCTGGGCGGCACGGACGCTGCCCTGTACCTCGCACCCGGCACCGATGGCTCCCTTTCGCTCTTTTGCGAAGCGGAGTTCGAGAAGGTTGCCAAGCGACTTCAAAGCGAGTCGCCGCATGGCAAAGACGTGCGTGACTTCAGTCGCTTATTCTTCGCCCAGGCCCAAACGGTGGAGACCGACGCTCAAGGACGAATGCGGATTCCGACGGAGCTGGCTCGTCTTGCCGGATTAGAAGGCGAGGTAGTCATTCTGGGCGTTCGGGATCATGTCGAAATCTGGAATCGCCTTCGCTGGGACGCGTATTTAGCGTCGCTGCAGCCTGGTTACGACCAGATTGCCGAGCGTGTCTTTGAACCCACTAGCCAATACAAACCTGAAAGCAAACAGGAGGAAACTGCGCCCCAACGTGAGGAAGCCATGGTCGGCAAACCGCGTTAAGTCTTGGCGCCACAAGCCATTGCAGTACAAGGTGGTCTCGCTTTTCGTTATCGACCTCCGACGACGAGCGAGTGAAATAGGGCCGCACGGAGGCGGCCCCTTTTTTTGCGAGCACGGGCGTTCACTCGTCCGTCCCTCGCCGGCATCACGCGCGTTTGGGGTAGCATGGATGCGATCCCCCCGCGATGCCGGGGATTTTTGATTCCCTCTGTACGAAAGCTCCCGCGAATTGAGTTCCGCAACCGTTCATGTGCCCGTCATGCCTCGGGAAGTATTGGAGTGGCTTGCGCCATCGGTGGGAAAGATCCTCATTGATGGCACTCTAGGCGGGGGCGGTCATACGCGACTGCTCGCGGAAAAACTAGGCGAGAAGGGTTTTGTATTAGCGGTCGATCGCGATCCGGCGGCGATTACGCATGCAGAAGAGACGCTTCGCGGTCTGCCGGTCAAAATTTGTCATGCGAGCTATGACGAACTCAATGAAGTGCTGCGCGAGATCGAATTACAACAGGTTGACGGGATCTTGCTCGACCTTGGTTTATCCAGCGACCAGCTCGCGGATCGAACGCGGGGGTTTAGTTTTGATAGTGATGGCGAGTTTGATTTGCGGTTTGATCCCACCAGCGGCGATCCGGCGTGGAAGATGCTGATTCGCAAACCGGAAAAGGAACTTGCGGATCTCATTTTTCAGTACGGAGAAGAACGACGCAGCCGAGGCGTTGCACGTGCGATTAAAGAGGCACTGAAGCTGGGGGAACTCAAGACCGCCAGCGCGGTGGCCAAGATCGTCCGCCGAGCGGTGGGGTTTTCGAATGATCGAATCGATTCGGCGACTCGGACTTTTCAGGGGCTGCGGATCGCGGTAAATGATGAACTAGGTAAGCTCGAACGATTTTTGAAGTTCGCGCCAACCTGGATTCGGCCCGGCGGTCGGCTGGCGATCATTAGCTTTCATTCGCTCGAAGATCGGATTGTGAAGAATGCATTCCGTGAGGATGAGCGGTGGAAGGTTTTGACGGCGAAGCCACTGGCTGCTTTGGATGACGAAGTTGCGAATAATCCACGGAGCCGAAGTGCGAAATTGCGGGTGGCGGAACGGGTTTAGATCCTCGAGTCCTTTTATTCACCGCAGAACTGTGGCATGCCAGACGCTACTGCTCATCAGCGCTTGAAAGACCCACGAGAGCGTCCCAAGCCGCGGCGTCGAATTGATTTGGCGGCGATTGTGATTGGGCTGATGATTGCATTGACGCCGGAGCCTTCGAACGCGGTGCTGGTTGGCGTACTCGCTGGCGTGATGCTGCTTACGATGAAATGGATTTGGCGGCGGTGGAGATCGTAGAAGCACCCAATGTGCGAGTGGTATTTGCGCCTTCGTAAAAACAAGGCATTTTTGCGAATTTCGGCCAAAACACCGCTGTTTTGCCAACTTGCTCGAATGTGCGCGCTATCTTGAGCGCGCGTATGTTGGCATCTTGGCAAGTTCGTGAAAACAAGGGGTTTTTGATGGTGGCGAATTCCCCCAAGGGATTCTTCAGTCGCGAAAAACCAGAAAGCCGCTATTCTGCCACATTCACATAAACCTTCAGCGCCGACTTCTCTTCGACGAGCAAGCGCATCATTTCTGCATAATTATCCAGGCCGCTCACCGGGTTGGTGAGGATGCGTTGGATGACGCCGGGGAACATGACTTCTCCGAGGGCCATGTCGCGGATGCCGCGTTCGAAGTGTTCGCGGTTGGCGTTGACCGAGCCGAGTAGCAGCTTGTTGCCGAGCACCCAGTCGATGTTGATTTTGTCGGAGTTGACTTCGGAGGTGCGATTGCCGCCGGTGATGCTGGTCCAGACGAGGACGCCGTTATGGCCGAGGTATTTCATGGCGCCGAAGGCCATTTCACTGCTGCCGGTCGCGTCGACAATCAGGTCGGCTTTGCCAACCTTGCGGGCGAGCTCTTCGAGCGGCAATTCCGCCGTGCTGACGTAGGTTGCTTCCATGCCTTTGACGATCTCGCTGCTGAGCGTCGTCGGCAAACTGCGGGCGACGGTGTAGACCTCGAGGCCGCGAAGTTTGAGGATCAAGGTCGAAAGCAGGCCAATCTGGCCGGCGCCGAGAACGTAGGCAGTCTTGGGTCGCCAGACTTTCATGCGGCGCTGGACTTCATACGCCTGTTGAACGGCTTTGGCGGCACAGCTCATCGGCTCCATCAGCACGTGCAAGTGCTTGAGGCCGGGCGGGACTTTGACGATATAGTCTTCGTCGTCGACAAAATATTCGGTGAGGTAGCCGTGCAGGAGGTTGATGCCGCGCTCGTAGTAAACTTCCTCACTCGTCATGTCGTAGGTGCCGATCTTGTCATAGATCGAGCCGCCGGGGCGACGGACGGTGGCGGTCACGTAGTCGCCGGGCTTGACGCTGCGGACGTTGGGGCCGACTTCTTCGACGATGCCGAAGCACTCATGGCCGAGGACGAGGAAATTGAAGCCGGGAGGGGAGTTGCCGTAGAGGGCGTCATTGATTTCGCGATCGGTGGCGTCGACGCCGACCTTGTGGACGCGAACGAGAACGCCTTTGCCGCCGGGGCGGTCATGGACGCTGGGCTTTTGGATTTCTTCGAGGTGAACGCTGTTGGGTTTGCCGGGGTAGACAGCGATAGCTTTCATGGTGGGATTCAAATCTCTTTTAGGCGCTATTTTGATTTTGAGGGTTGTCAGGCGGGAGCCTGACCTACGGGAGGTGCACTACACGGGGTGCAGGCGCGAAGCAACGGGGCCAGCAAAATAGCGGGGAAAGCGGCGGTGGGCCAGGGGTTTTGGCGGCGTTTGATTAAGGAGTGATTGGTTCGCGGGTCGCCAACTTAAGCTTCTTTTCGAGAATCTCTTCACCGCGTTTGATCGTCAACGTCACTTCCTCGCCGGGCTCTCTTTTCATCATCAGGAGTGTCATATGGCCGAAGGTCGTGATCTCCTTGCCATCGAGTTTGGTGATGAGATCGCCGGGTAGAATTCCGGCCGCAGCGGCGGGTTTCCCTTCGGGAACCCCAGAAACGAGGCTGGGGCCGTCCGTGTCACCGGCATTGATTCCCAGGATGCCGCGGCTTTGCCCGCGAATTTGGAGGCCCGGCTTTTCCTTGACGAGCTTCATTAGTGCTTCGGGCGTCATTTTCGTACCGCGAATCATGATCGAGTTGAGTGACGGCATTTTTTTGAAGTACTCGATCGCCTTATCGCTAATCGCGGCATCGTGAATATCGAGCATGTTGACGTGGGCCAGGCCCGCGAGATGGACTAAGCCCCGATCGCCGCCGCGCCATTCTTTGTCGAGTCGGATCACGCCGCCTCCGGCGTAGAGCGTCGGTTCTGCCAGGGCGGTTCCCGCCATGGTGGGGCTGATAAACGAGTAGTCCACTGCAATCGCTCTGGCGTCTTCGGCGACCGATTCTGTCAAAACGACGGTAGGGGGCTCGGCGCGTTCTGCCTCCCCATCCGACTTCGGTTTTTCGGCTGGTTTTTCTTTTTCGGCCTTCTCGTCAGGCGCTGACGGCTTTTCTGGCTTTGTTTCTGCTTTAGCATCGGAAGCGGCTTTCTTCTCATCGCTTGCCTTTCCGTCTTCCCTCTTTTCAGCTTCGCCTCGGACCGTTGATGACAATTTGATTCGCGCTTTATCTACAAGCTCCTTAAGGTCTTCTATTTTTACTTCGCCCTCTTTGCTCTCCTCGACCGCTTTTTCTAAGGTTTCCTTCGTATCTTCCAGATCCTTGACGATTCGTTCCAATGAAGAGGGAAGCGTGAGTGGATCGAACTCAACTACCCTCGCCGGCGTTGGGATGATTGGGATCGTTGATGAGAAGCTCTCGATGACAACCGTGCCGGAAGAAAATGTCGGCGCCGCAGCGTAACTTCCTAAGAAGACGGGGCCGCCACCATAAGGCGATGGAAATCCACCAGCGCTTGCTGCATTGGGGAAAGTGGCGCCGAGTTTTACTAACTCGGTTTGCGCTTTGACTCGCTGCATGTCGATCCAGCGCTGGGATAGCGTTCCGAGGACCATGGCCAAGTCGCGGTGGGGCGTGCCCTTGGTTTTTTCCATGCGGGTTTTGATTTCCCCCAGCGTTGCTTCGTCTCCGGTGAGGCCGATTGCTTCGAGCGCGGTGGCCGCGCGCCAGGCGACTTCGGGGTCGGAAGACATGACCGCTTCCGCTAAAGGGGCAATCGAGGGGCGGCCCGCTTCGATCAGTGCATCGAGGGCTACTTCCCGGGTCTCAAAGTTGGGTGAGCCGAGTTGGGTTACCCAATTGCGAAGGGCCGCAGCGGTTGGTTTTTTGGAGGGCGGGTTTTCGGCGCCGCAAACGAACGTAGAGGTGGCGGTAAGGAGAAGGATCCCGAATAAGTGGGCGGCAGATTGCACGAGTTGTCGCAGCATGCGCGGACTCCGTTCGGGTCATTGAAGCATCGGGGGTTACCCGAATCCACCCGCATCCTACGTCGTTTCGCGGGGGGATGTCGAGGGAAAGCGGGCGAATTGCTAGCTGCTTGTTACAAAGTGTGGATATGGGCGACTTTGGGCTATTTTTCCACTGGTTTGGAGGGTTTTTCCGCGTTACTGGAGTCTCGGGCGGCTTCAATTTCCGATTGAAGTTGCAAAAACCGCTGATCGTTGGGTGCCAAGGACACGAGTTTGGCCGCGAAAGAATTGGCTTCTTGCCACTGGGCGGGGGTCTTGGAACGTTCCTTGAGAAGCACGACGAGAGTAAAGAGATAAGTCGAATTCTCTTTTTCTAGCTCACATGCTTGCTTGAGTGCGGCTTGAGCTTTTTCATATTCCTTGAGCCGAACGAGCGATAAGGCATATTGATAATGGAGTGGAGCAAGCTGTGGGGCGAGTTCGGCGTCTCGGCGAAGGAGATTCGCTTCTTCTCTGACGAGCTTGTTGGAATTCTCCCGCAACTTAGCGACGTTGGTCTCGCCTTTCAGTTGAAAACGTCGATCGGCTTCGGGGAGCGCGAGGTCGTCGGCAACTCGTTCAAGCAATACAGAAAGATTGGAGCGAGGGCCGATCGTTTGCGGCTCGATTCGAATCGCGGTGTTATAAGCAGCGCGGGCAGCGTCCCACTCTTCTTGGCTTTCGTGGAACGAGCCAAGCACCGTGTGAACTCCGCTGCGGTCGTTGTTGATGAGCATCGCGGCTTTCCACTCTTTGATGCCAAGTTCCCAGGCGTCCTGCTCTTCGGCATTGAGCAATTCATATCGCAGCGGGCTGGGGAGTTTTGAAAGTGCATGAGCGGCTTCGGTGCGGACGCTTTTCACGGGGTCGCTTAATTTCGCCGCGAGGGCTCGGGCGAGTTCGCGAATCGGGTTGGTGAATTGCGGCGTCAGCCACTGCTCGCGCGGCATGCCGCTGTCTAAAAAATCAGTTGTGCTGGGCAGCCGTGTTTCGGCGGACGAGCAGGCGGCGGCGCGAACTAGGGGCGACGGATCGCTGAGCGAAGAGATGAGGAGCTTTTGATCGGGTGATTGAACTTGGCCGAGTTGAGTTAACGCGGAGGCGCGAATGAGTGAGGGAAAAGCGCGGCGTTCGACGCTTTTTATTAGGCCATTCTCAGCGTCGCGAGCATTCGTCCAGCGGGCATGGAGTAGCGGCGCGTATTCGGCGCCTCGCTCTCGTTTTTCGCCATACCATTTGACGATTTGTTCGGAGGCCCAGCGATCGAGACGCTTGAGTTCGGTATCGATGTCGGCGTGCTCGGTTCGCAATTCGAGCAGCTTGTGATAGTCGGTCGGTTTGGCGGCGAGATGCGAGCGGCCCAGGGCATCTGTTTGCTTGATGAGCTTTCCTTCGGCGACAAAGGGCCGCACGCTCACATGGCAGCCGGTGCAGGCGTTGGGTGTGCCGAGATCGACGGACTGATCGGGGCGAGGGACGCGAAGGCTGTGGTCGCGGCGGACGTCAAGCTCCATATAAGTTTTAGTGGGCATGTGGCAGTCGACGCATTGTGCGCCGCTACCGCCGGGTTGGTGTTTGTGGTGGGCGGGGGTGTCATATTTTCCGGCGGAATGCTGATGACAGGAGGTGCAGACCTGGTTGCCGGTGTGCTTGAGTTTGACGGAGTGGGGATCGTGGCAATCGGTGCAGCGGATTCCCTTGGCGTACATTCGGCTCTGGAGGAAGGAGCCATGTTCGTAAACTTCGTCGCGGATTTGACCATCGCAGTGATGCGTTAAGGGTGAGAGGGATTCGGGCAATGCGACATCGCTGAGGCTTTGGCCAGGGCTCCAATCTTCACTGAGCATTTGGCGCCGCGAGTGGCAACGAAAGCAGGCGCCGAGTTCGATTTCGGGATCGGCTTTTTTGAACCCGCCGATCGCTTTGCCCTGCTTGCGATCCCAGAAGAGGGAGAAGGCGCTTGCGAGTTCGACGTGGCTACTTCCGGCGCCGTGACAGGCTTCGCAACTAACATCGATTTCGGAAAAGGTAGTTTGGTAGCGGTCGGCTTTGACGTCGAATTGCTTGCGGATGTTGGTGGAATGGCAGTCGGCGCACATCGAGTTCCAGCGCTGGGCGATGCCGGTCCAGTGCAAGTCATCGCCGGGCAGGATTCGCTCGGAGACATCGGGCGGCGGCAGGTAGAACCACTTTTTGTTCTTGGTATCCCAGCTGATGCGAAGGACTTGGAGGCGACCGATTTCATCGGCCTTCGCCTCGGGGTGTTTTTCAAACTCGACCATGTATTGCTGCAGGGGAGTAACGCCAAATACGTATTTCACTTCAAAGTCTTGCAGAGTTCCTTTTTCCCCTTCGGTGCGGATCATGTATCGCTGGCCGTCGCGATAAAGCTTGGAGTCGATGCCGTGATGCGAAAAATTCACCCCAGAAAAATCGCCGAGCACCGTTTCGGGTGAAGCAAAGTCCATGGCCAGGTCATGATGGGAGCCGCGAAACGATTCGGCTTGTCTGGGGTGACACTGCGCGCACGATTGACGACCGACGAAGTGCGCGGACTTTTCGGTCGGGATGGTCGTCCACCAGTCGAATGCGATTGCGCCAGAGACGCTTAGAAATAAGGCCGAAATCACGAGGAGGAAAGCCCAGCGGCGAGATGGCCGTTTTGGCGTGATGGAGGGCGCGGGAGCGGCGGGTTTGGCAACCGGTTTAGGCATGGGTGGAGTGTTTAAGGGCGGAAGCTAGACCGCCAAGAAGGTGTCAGCGGTAGTGAATTGATTCGTCAGGAGGTTCGTCAAATCGATTTTAGAGGGTCATTATCATCTCGACGAAAGTCTTTGACGAATTACCATATTGGCGTGGCGCGGACGGGGCGCCGCTAGCCTCCTAGGGGAGGCAATCGAATGATGGAGCACGCGTCGGTAGAAGGATAGATCACTGGAGGAACCCGTTTTCGGCGATTTGCCGAACTTGGTCATTTTTAGACTGAGGGGCCTGAAATGCGTGTTCGATTCTATCGCGATTTAGCAACGGCGTTGTGTGGCCTCGTTGTTTTCACAGTTCTTGGCCAATCGAGCTTGGCACAGCAACGCGGCGACAAAGTCGCCGTCATCGTCAAAGACGCGACGATCGATGTGGCGGGCAGGGGCTCGATCGCAGTAGAGCCAGGAGCGGTACTCGATGTGCGAGGAACTCGCGGGAATTGGGTCCGCGTCGAACAGGAAAATGGTGGGTGGATTGCCAAGAGCGCAGTGAAGGCAGTTGCCGACGCAGACGCCTATCTGACCAAAAAGACTGCCGAAACTTCGGCTGAAATCGCTGATTTTCATGCATTAGCTCAGCTGCGCGGTGAACTCTCCGGCTGGCAACAAGCAGTAAGTGTTTATGACTCGGCGCTGCAGACTTTCCCTGAATCAGCGCTGGCTTATGTTGAGCGGGGAATCGCGCACTCGAAACTGGGAAACACCAAGGCCGCTGTCGCCGACTATGAAAAAGCGATCGAGCTTGATGCCAATATGCTCGCGGCGATCAATAATCTTGCCTGGATTCGGGCAACAGGAGAAGCAGAGTTCCGTGACGGAAAAATCGCCCTCGATTTGGCGACCAAAGCGCGCGTCATTACGAAGGACCAGGATAGCTCGGTGCTCGATACGCTCGCCGCAGCCAATGCGGAATTAGGCCGTTTCGCAGATGCTTCCAAGTGGCAGATCGCGGCGATTCGGCTGAAAGAGCGAGGAACGGCTTCGGATGCCTTGTACCAACGGCTGAAGCTCTATTCTGATAAACAGGCGTTTCGCGCCAAAAGCCGGTAGACGACTGAACCCGATCGGCCAACTCTCCCTCTACCTTAGGGATGGCCAGGCTTTTGCTGAGTTCCGACCTTGCCGAACTTGGCTTGGCTGCTATCTTTACGCGATTCCTGGCCCCCAATTGGCCAGCGATGGCGAAGTAGCTCAGTTGGTTAGAGCAACGGCTTCATAAGCCGTGTGTCGCCGGTTCGAGTCCGGCCTTCGCTACTGCAAGTAAGATGAGAACTCACAACGACTTAGGAGATTCCTGAAACCCTTGAGGACGGCCTACTTGTCACCAATTTTGTCACCGAAATTTGGAGGTAGGCTTAGGTATGAGGAAGCCCTATTACAAATCGACCCACGATTGTTGGTATGCCAACATCGACGGGAAGCACGTCCGTCTTCATAAGGACAAGGACGAAGCCGAGAGGAAGTACCACAGGCTGATGGCGGATAAGACGCCCGTCACCTCGCAAACGACCGTCTATGATTTGCTGGATCGCTTCCTCGCTTGGGTCCAGGACAACCAAGCCCCACGCACGTACGAGTGGTATTTCTTTCACCTCCAAAGGTTTGGCGACTTCATCGGGAAGAAAATTCGGGTCGAGGACATCATGCCGGGGCAGCCCGGCTCGATACCGATCGCTGGGAAAGTTGATGCTTGGCTGAAGAGGGACTACTCCGAGGCCAGCCCGTCAGGCAAGAACGGAGCGATTCGAGCGCTGAGCCGGTCGTTCAACTGGGCTAAGAAGCGGCACTTGATCTCCGTCAATCCTCTGTCTGGGATGGAGCGTCCAGCAGCCGAGGCTCGCGAGGTCTACGTCAACCCTGAGCAGGTCGCGACGGCCATTGCCAAGATTAAGATTGACGATCCCTTCCTGGACATCGTGGTGTTCATCCGAGAATCAGGATGCCGACCAGAGGAAGCGAGAATAGTTCAAGCGAAGCACATCAATCAAAACATGCTGGTGCTGGAGCGGAAGAACTCCAAGAAAAAGAAAGTCAGGCGAGTCATCCGCCTCAACGATGCCGCAATGGCCATCGTTCGTAAGCTGGCCTTGGCCCACCCTGACGGGCCGCTATTCCTCAACAGGCGCCGCCGACAGTGGACCGCGTCAGC
>JBKJSI010000229.1:0-2735 GCA_046595915.1 Pirellulaceae bacterium | reverse complement strand
GTCGTTTCTGGGACATGGATTTGGTTGGTCGAACTAGTTGTTAGACGTATACTTATTTGGTTCCGTCACTAGCTCGGGGTGAAAATATGAACTCGGTCCTCGAATCCCAATTGGCGTTTCATCTCGGAACCGAACCGCTGTTCGACATCCTTACGCCGGACCAATTGCGAAAACTCTCGGAGCTTCAAGGGGAACCCTCGCTCGCCGAGCGAGTTCAGGAATTAGCGGAAAAGGCGAATGAAGGGGAGCTATCAGACTCCGAGGCGGCTGAATACGAAGCCTATATCGAGGCCAACAACTTGCTGGCCATTCTCCAAGCGGAAGCAAGATTTCGCCTCGGCGGCCAAATCGGAGAGTAAGCGAATCGAGATAGACTTTACGACCGCACTTCGAGTAGTGTCTCCGCGAATACCAGGAGACTTAAAATCTGCGATTGAATTTGAGCCGCCATTTACTCCTGCTTTTAGCACTACTGGCCTTCGCGATGAGCGGCTGCACTTATCGCAATTTCTTCGGCTGGGCGGCGGACTCCACCTACAGCAGCCCCGTCGAGCGTCAGGAAGTCCGAGAAAATATGGATAAGCATTGGGGTAAGGAATAATCAACCAGCGGCGGCCGACCTGACTAAGTCTTGACAAGTTTATTCAAAAACTTATCAAACTCGTTACAATCGATCACGCTCGACGCGTCGGCTCCCTTCCCGCCACCAGCCGCCACCTCCGCCACCACCCTCGAGCGCCCGCCACCGTCGCCACCACCGCCACCAACTTTCGCCCTAACTTGCGCGCCAATCCTGAGAAGTCCCCGAGAGCGCGCAAGACTACAAGACTGCAAGATTGGGAAAAATAAGGCGTTTTTGACTTGAGCGCCGCAAGATTGTCGGTCGCCAAACGAGGCAAGACGCGTATACTAGGAGCCTTCCGCCTGCGGCGCACTTTCGCCGCGATCCTTTGCATTGCCCTCCACTCCGAAGCCGCCCCCTCCAAAGTAGGATCGCGGCCAACGAGTGGCGGCGCCCCGAGAAAACCCATGTTCGACCTACCGGTCATCCAGCCGGGCGAATTCGCTGACAATCTGCTGTCGCTGCCGATTCTGCCGCCCACCGAGCTCAAAGCCCGCCGTCCGCTCCCCATGTCGATGGAAGAAGCCCGCGCCCGCGGCTGGGACGAACTCGACGTCGTTTTCATCACCGGCGACGCCTACATCGACCACCCCAGCTTCGCGATGGCGATCCTCGGGCGAGTGCTCGAAGCCGCCGGCTACCGCGTCGGCATCGTGAGCCAGCCCAACTGGAAAAGTGTCGACGATTGGCGCCGCTTCGGCCGCCCGAGACTGTTTTTCGGCATCAGCGCCGGCAACATGGACTCGATGATCAACCACTACACCGCGAACCGCAAAGTCCGCAACGACGACGCCTACTCGCCCGGCGGCCGAATCGGCCTCCGCCCCCACCGCGCAACGCTTTCCTACTGCCAACGCGCCCGCGAAGCTTATTCCGGCGTCCCCGTCATCGCCGGCGGCGTGGAAGCCTCCCTCCGCCGCCTCGCCCATTACGACTACTGGGGCGACAACGTCCGCAAATCGATCCTGCTCGACAGCAAGGCCGACATCCTCGCCTATGGCATGGGCGAAGACACGATCGTCGAAATCGCCCGCCGCCTCGAAGCCGGCGGCACGGTAAAAGACCTCCGCAACATGCGCGGCATGGCCTTCGCCCTCGGCGCCTCCGAAAAGCCGCCCGAAGACGCGATCACGATCCCCTCCTTCGAGCAAGTAGTCGCCGACAAAAACGCCTTCTGCGACGCCACCCGCACGATTCACAACGAAACGAACCCCTACAACGCCCGCCGGCTCATCCAGTGGCACGGCAACCAGGCGGTCGTCTGCAATCCGCCGCCGCTGCCGATCTCGCAAGCCGCGATGGACCGCATTTTCGGCCTCCCCTACACCCGCAAGGCCCACCCCAGCTACACCGAAAAAATCCCCGCGTACGAGATGATCAAAGACTCGGTCTCGATCATGCGCGGCTGCTTCGGCGGCTGCACGTTCTGCTCGATCACCGCCCACCAGGGCCGCATCATCCAGTCCCGCAGCCACGAATCGGTCATGGCCGAAGTCGAATCGATGGCCGCCGACAAGCAGTTCAAAGGCACGATCAGCGACATCGGCGGCCCCACCGCCAACATGTACGAAATGAAGTGCAGCAAACCCGAAGTCGAAGCCGTTTGCCGGCGCCAATCCTGCGTACACCCCACGATTTGCAAGCTCCTCGGCACCGATCACGCCCCGCTCGTGCAGCTCATGAAAGACGCCCGGCAGGTCGAGGGCGTGAAAAAAGTCCTCGTCGCCAGCGGCATCCGCATGGACCTCGCCCGCCGTTCGCCGGAGTACATGAAGGAGCTCGTCGAGCACCACGTCGGCGGCCACCTGAAAGTCGCGCCCGAGCATGTCGAC
Source organism: Pirellulaceae bacterium (assembly GCA_046595915.1). GTDB lineage: Bacteria > Planctomycetota > Planctomycetia > Pirellulales > Pirellulaceae > JBKJSI01. The sequence continues at coordinate 281 of JBKJSI010000229.1, read as the reverse complement.
CCCGACGTCCTCTTCAAAATGCGCAAACCCGCCAACGACGACTTCGAGGAATTCACCGACGAATTCAACAAGCTCAGCAAGCGCGCCGGCAAGAAGCAGTACATCGTGCCTTACTTCATCGCGAGCCACCCCGAGAGCGACCTCGACGCGATGATCCACTTGGCCGTCTTCCTCAAACAAAACGGCTACAAGCCCGACCAGGTGCAGGACTTTATCCCCGCGCCCTTCGACATCGCAACTTGCATGTACTACACCGGCATCGATCCCTTCACGAAAAAGCC
>JBKJSI010000182.1:0-7243 GCA_046595915.1 Pirellulaceae bacterium | reverse complement strand
CGGTCTTTAGCCAGGGCGAATTGCTCAGGGAATCCAATCTCACCAGCGCGCGTCGGTCGATCTCCAATGGTCGCCAATAAAAGAAGTGAGAGTGTCAAAATCGCTGCGTAGACCCTTCGAATGGACTTCATCGGCACTCTCCCAGGACTTCTCTTCAATACGATTCGCCCAACTTTGCGCACAAGAAGGAACGCAAGAAATAGTGGCATTCCCTCGCTTTTTTGCCCCGTCCTTCGTTCTGACCAGGGCAATCGTCAAACTGCAGAGCGTTTCAGCCAATCAAGCTGACGTCGAAGCTGTCGAAGAGATTTCCGAAATTCGGGCTAATTGTCGCAGAACGACGACCTGAACCTTCGGTCGTGTAAGAGCGATCGCCTAGGGGGCAAGCAGGCCCTCGCTCTAGGCTCAACCGGAACCAGGCTCAGACAGAATACAAAAAAACTGGGCGGCACAGGGCTCGAACCTGTGACCTCCACGGTGTGAGCATGGCGCTCTAACCAACTGAGCTAGCCGCCCCCAGTTCGATGCAGATCGTACAACAAAGACAGCGCCTTCACTAGGACGGTTCGCAATCCGCTTAAGCAGGATTTTGCGCCGAAACAGAGGGCTCGGAACTCGCTTCCGCTTCCGCGGTCGGCATCGGCGGCGGCTCAAATCGAGGGGCCGCAATCACATCCCGATCGTCATAGTCGGAATAGGTTTTGGCCGGTGGACTATGCGACGTACTACTGCCGGTAATGTCGTCGATCGAAAACTGCGACTGCAAATCGTTGAGCTGGCGGCGAAATTGCCGGTAGGTCGCTCCAAACGATTTCGCCACTTCGGGCAGCCGCTTCCCATAGAGCATGATGGCGATCACGCCAACAAACAGCATTTCCCAAAACCCAAGCCCAAACATAAGCGCAATCTCACGGCGAAAGTGGATTCATAGTTCACTCAACGTCACCCTTGGCTGTGGCCAAATCGCCACGTCAAATGGTGATGCAACTATGTACGCTTTGCGTCGTCGGAGATCTTCTCTTTCACGGCATCTTCCTCTTCGGTGAGGCCGGTCATCCCTTTTTTGAACTCGCCGATTCCCAGGCCGAGCGATCGCATCGCGCTAGGAAGTCGATGTCCGAAGAGTAAAAATGCGATAAGGCCAACAATGGCCAATTCCCAATATCCCATTCCAAACATGATTCGCTCTCGCTAGACGGAAGATATTTTCACGTTTCAAGCGGCGAAAGCGGGAATCAGCCCAATCGGGCAATTCCAGAACCTGCTTGATGATTGGATAGCACCAATCTCTGCTCTGATTTTAACGGCTTGGCCCCGAAAGTCAAAGCCAAGATGAAGACGATATGAGCCCCGGTTTGGCGTAAATCCCGAAGAATTTGCAATTCAGTGCTGCTAGGGCCGATCGTTAGGACCGTTTTAGACCTACCTAGATTCCCCCTTTTCTTGCCCACCCTCGGCGCCACGGCTACACTAACATGCTGATCGGCGCCGCTAGGTAACTGAGGGCCTAGCGGGTACTTAGACTTGCTATCATTTTTAATTATTGGCCTGTCCCCGGCTTCGATTCACGCACTTCATTTCTGGAACAGAATTCGCAGGAGAACTATTGAGGCAACGATCACGTTGCGCCAATAGACACTCCCATTCTAGGAGCGCGGGGGATGACATCCGCCAAGGGATTGCCTGATTCAGGCTCAATCGACGCCACCTTTGGCGTCGGAGCCCTTCCGTCTTTTAGCCCGAAGCCAATGGCTCCACCGCTGCCGCCGCCCTTGGTATTGCCCGCCGCGAAGTCGCCACCCGCCCCGACAAAGACACCTACCAATTCGGTGGCGCCTCCACCTTCTGCCCCACCCGTTGCTAAATCGCCAACGGCGCCGCCTCCGCCCAAACCCCCAGTGATCCCCAGCACGAACAGCCCTTCCTCGCCATCCGTGCGCCCGGTGGCAGTAGCCGCAGCAAGGCCAGAAGCGCTCCCCTCCAGCGCCCTTCCACACACCGCACTCGAATCGGACGAAATCGCCTTTTCGATCCACGATCTCTACCGCGATTCACCCGCGTGGCTCACGAGTCTTGTCGTACACATGCTCGTCGTGATCCTCTTGGGGCTGATCTACATCGCGCCAAAAACCGGTGAAGTGATCGAACTCGTCGCCTCCCTCGCGGTGAATGGCAACAATACGGAGCTCACCAATAGCGCTGACATAGCGACAGACACTCCGCCGATTCTCGACGAGCCGCCGGTCAATATTCCCGACGGTCCGATCGTCAACGATCCCAACATGGTCCCACTTTCCGTTCAGCCAACCGACTTGGGAACAACACCCACAGACGCTTCGCAAGAGTTTTCGCAGCCAACCATTGGCGAGTTTCTAAAAGGCCGAGAAACCGGTTCTAAACAGAATCTAGCAATCAAATTTGGCGCCACGAAGGGAACTCTCGACGCCGTCGCCATGGCGCTCGAATGGATCGCTCGCAACCAGCAGAAAAATGGCTCATGGAGCCTCGAAAAACCCTATAAAAATGGTGCGCCCTACGAGAACATCAATGCCGCGACCGCAATGGCAATGCTGGCGCTCCAGGGTGACGGAAATACACACACAAAGGGACAATATCAAAAGAACGTTGCAGCTGGGTTGAAGGTTCTACTCCGATCGCAAGCCACCAACGGCGCCCTTCATGGCGGTTCGACGAGTGAACATCAAATGATGTACACCCACGCCCTCGCCACCATCGCCATCTGCGAACTCTATGGCATGACGCACGACTCGCTTCTACGCGAGCCTTGCGAGAAGGCAATAAAATACCTCGTCACGGTTCAGGCGTCCGAGGGCGGCTGGCGTTATCGCCCCGGTTTTGAATCCGACATGTCGGTCACCGGCTGGTGCGTCATGGCGTTGCAAAGCGCCCGAGCCGCGAAACTCGACGTTCCAAACGAAGCCCTTCGCAATGTGTCGCGCTTCCTCGACTCGGTGAAGTCAGACGAATATGCCTATTCCTACCTGCCGCGCGATCCACCAACCTACTCGATGACCGCCGAGGGCCTGCTCTCACGCCAGCTTCTAGGAATGAAACGCAACGACCCGGCGCTCGCCGCCGGCATCGGCGTTCTCCTGCGCAGCGACGATCTCACCTGGGAAAAGGGAGAAAGTGGCACGCACAGCGTTTACGGCTGGTACTACGCCACCCAGGTGCTGCACCACTACGGCGACAAGCAGTGGGAGCAGTGGAACAACAAAATGCGGGTCGTGTTGCCCGCCAATCAAATTAAGAATGGCCCCGAAAAAGGAAGCTGGCCGCCCGAAAATGATTTCTATGGCAGCCAAGCGGGGCGTCTCTATCAAACCTGCCTTTGTACCTACATGCTCGAAGTCTATTGGCGGCACATGCCGATCTACAAAGAGGTCTATGAGCCAAAGGTGAAAGCCACGACGGAAAAAGAAACACCCGAAAATGAGCCTTCGGAAAAGCCCGTGCCAGAAAAAAAAGAATCCGAGAAGAAGGCGTCTGAATCAAAGGACGAATAATTAATGCAAAAACGGACCGCTCTCGCTCTCTTCCCAACGCGGTCGGTTAGCTTGTTCTTGCTCCTATTCTTCAGCATTTGCCTCGCGGAGCCGCTGAAGGCCGAAGACTCGATTCAGCGCCGCCTCTACGTGGTCTGCCCTGGAATTCGCAACTATCTGGAATTCGGCGGCGCGGGCGTCTTGGTCTTCGATATGGACCAAGGTCACAAGTTCATCAAACGCATCGCGACGCCAGCCAGCCTGGAAACCGCGCCCGACAATATCAAAGGAGTCTGCGGCGACGCCTCCACGCATCGCCTCTTCTTTACTACTCGCTCCAAGCTCTACTGCTTCGACCTGATTACCGAAAAAATCGTTTGGGAAACAGCGCCACCCAACGGCACAGACCAGATGTCGATCACACCGGAGGGGCGAGCGCTTTATGTCCCATCATTTGAAAAAGACACCTGGAACGTAATCGACCCCGCTAATGGCAAACTGCTCAAAGAAGTCGAAACCAAAAGCGGTGCGCATAACACGGTCGTGAGCCGCGATGGTAAATCGATGTTCCTGGGCGGCCTCAAATCGCCTTACCTTTTCATGGCCAGCACCGACACGCACACGATCGTCAAAAAAATCGGCCCACTCAGCGGCGCCATTCGTCCCTTCGTGATCAATGGCAAGACAACGCGCGCTTATGTATGCGTGAACGATCTCCTCGGTTTCGAAATCGCCGACATCGCTTCGGGTAAACTTCTCCACCGTGTCGAAGTGAAGGGCTTCTCCAAAGGCGGAGTCAAACGCCATGGTTGCCCCAGCCATGGCGTCGGCCTTACCCCTGATGAACGCGAGGTCTGGGTCGTCGACGCAGCGAATCAAGCAGTCCACATCTTCGATAACACCATGGAACCGCCTGTTCAGCTCCAAAGCGTCAAACTCCGCGAACAACCCGGTTGGATCACGTTTTCCCTCAATGGCGCGGTTGCCTACCTCTCGACCGGCGAAGTAATCGAAGTGAAGGCGAAGAAACTCATCGCCGCCCTCACCGATGAAAATGGCAAAGAAGTCCACAGCGAGAAAATGCTGGAAGTCCACTGGCAGAACGACAAGGTGATTGCAGTGGGCGATCAATTTGGCGTTGGCCGAGTAGTGAAGTGACTCGATTTGGATTCCAATGGAAAGGTGAGATGAATTCACCTCGCCCAATAGAGGAATCATGCTCTTATGCGAGCAATAATTGCTGTTTTTCTCGCGATTTGCGTATATCTTTCAGTAATCTCGCCAGCCTTAGCCTGGAATGACAAGGGCCACATGGTGAGCGCCCTGCTCGCCTTCCGCCGCCTCAATGAAACCGATCGCGCCCGAATTCATGAAATCTTAAAACAGCACCCGCACTACGAAGACTACCTCGCCAAGAAACGTCCCGAGATATTCAGCGAAGCCGAGTGGGCCTTCATGCGCGCCGCGACCTGGGCTGACTGGATTCGCCCGCCCCGAAACCTCATTGGCGATGCCGCAGACCATCCCATACACAAATTCAATCGCAGCACATGGCACTACATCAATTATCCTTATCGTCCAGGCGTGACCGAATTGCCGACTGCGCTCGCGCAAGAAGAAAACATCGAAAACACGCTCGAGTTCTGCGTCGCCTATCTCAAACGAGAAAAGACCGACGATCCGCTGCGCGTGCCCAGCATTAGCGAGGAAGCCAACGCCGCTGTGCGCCTCACTTGGCTCTTTCACCTCGTCGGCGACCTGCAACAGCCATTGCATGCAACCGCGCTGATCGACGAGGCCAAATTCCCGATGCCTCCACACGGCGATCGCGGGGGCAATTCGCTCATGATCCGCTCCGACGAAAAAGCGACTCCGCTCAACCTCCACGCCTACTGGGACCAGCTTCTCGGTTCCGACGCCTCTCCCGGCTCCATCAAATTAACCGCCGAAGAACTGGAATCGGACGAAGAACTCAAAACCGATCAACTCACCGAGCTCGCCGCCCATCCCACGATTCACGACTGGGCCAGCGAGAGCTTTTTCCTGGCCGTACAATACGCCTATCTTGGCGGCAAACTGCCCCTAGTCCCCATGGACGACACCCGCCTCTCCACCGGCGCCCCACTTTCGCCGCCGGTCATTCCTGCCGAAGCCCATCAAAACGCGAAAAACCTGGCTCGCCGTCGCATCGCCCTGGCCGGCGCTCGCCTTGCGAACATGCTCCACGATATCGGCGAAGCGCGGAAGCCGTAGAATGTTCCTAAGGAGCATTTACATGACCTCGTCTTATATCCTCTCCGCCGCTCGCACCCCCATCGGCAAATTCCTCGGTTGCTTCAGCGGCCTCTCTGCCCCACAACTCGGCGCCATCGCCATCAAAGAAGCGGTCGCCCGCTCTGGCTTCTCCGCCGACAAGATGGAGGAAGTCATCTTCGGCCAAGTCCTGCAAGGCGGAGTCGGCCAGGCGCCTGCAAGACAAGCGACCCTGCTCGCGGGACTCCCCGAAAGCACGCCCGCGCTCACCATCAACAAAGTCTGCGGCTCGGGCCTCAAAGCCGTGATGCTCGCCGACCAAGTCATCCGGGCCGGCGATGCGAACCTGATCGTCGCAGGCGGCATGGAAAATATGAGCCGCGCGCCATTCGTCCTCCAAGGCGCCCGCGAAGGCTTGAAATTCGGCAATCAAACGCTGCTCGACCTGATGCTCTACGACGGCCTAACCTGCTCCACCGAAAAAGCCCCCATGGGCAATCTCGCCGACTGGACCTCGACCGAATATGACATCTCCCGCGAACAAGCCGACCTCTTTTCATTGCGAAGCCATGAACGCGCCGTCAAAGCAACTCACGACGGCGCCTTCCGCGAAGAAATCGTCGCGGTGACTGTCCCTCACGGCAAAGAAACGAAAACAATTTCGCAAGACGAAGGTCCCCGCGCCGACGCCAGCCTCGCTGGACTATCGAAACTCCGCCCCGCGTTTGGCGCCGAAGGCCGTGCCACCGCCGGCAACGCCAGCCAAATCAGCGACGGCGCTGCAGCCCTCGTCATTGCCAGCGAAAAGGCCGCCAAAGAATCCTCAACCCCCGCTCTCGGGCGCATCATCGCCTCCGCCACCAGCGCACGCCGCCCCAAGGAGCTTTTTATAGCCCCAGCCGATGCAGTCGCCAAAGTGCTCGAGAAGGCAAACCTCACGCTTCGCGATATCGACCTCTTTGAAATCAACGAAGCCTTTGCCGCTCAAACCTTGGCGACGATGAAGCTCGCCAACATTCCAGAAGAGAAAGTCAACATCTGCGGCGGCGCAATCGCCTTAGGGCATCCCATCGGAGCCTCCGGCGCACGCGTCTTGGTCACGCTGCTACATAGCCTGCGTCGACTCAATTTGAAGCGAGGCCTAGCAACGCTCTGTTTAGGAGGCGGTGGCGCCGTAGCATTGATTGTGGAGATGTAATCGCAATGCCGAACTGGGGCATCTTGTGGCCACCTGTTCCTAGATGGTGGCCATCTAGGCCATCTAGGCAGCCTAAGAAAAACAAGCACTTTTTGATGGAGAGTTTGCTCTCATCATGGCCGTACGATTTGGAGGGACGGGAAGCTAGTTGGAGTGCTCGATGGTTCGATCGAGCAATCCCGCAACTTCCGTGGAAGCGGACGAATCAGCGTTCTTCCCTTTGTTTGCTCTTTCGTGGCGGCTCCACCATTCCTCGCCCTTCTCATTTGTCCAAATAAAAGCCTTC